>JBPCMW010000064.1:0-4550 GCA_051001875.1 Solirubrobacteraceae bacterium
CGGCCCGTCGGCGTTAAGGACCGCCCGAGGAGGCGCCGAAACTTCGCGCGCCCGGGCCGGCAGACGAGGCTGCGACGCGTAGCGTTTCACGCGCGGTCGACAACCAGCCGCCGCCGTACGCGGCGGATCCACCGCCCCACGCTCCCCTCCCCCCTGCGACTCCGGCCGCACGGCGCCAGCAGGCCGACGAGCAGCTGACTATCCCGCTCGAACACGAAGACTGAGCGGCATCACCTGCCCGAGGCGGACGAGGACCAGCTCGTGCTCGTCCAGGAGCTGGCGCCAGGTGAAGCGCAGGACGGTGTAGCCGGCGGCACGCAACTCGACGTCGCGGCGCCGGTCAGCCTCGAAGGACCGACGCGTGCGGTGAAAGCTGAAGCCGTCGATCTCGACGATCACCTGCTCGGCTCGCCACAGGAAGTCGACGACGTACGGACCGATCGGAACGTTGACGCCGGGCCGGCACAGTCCTGCCCGGCCGACCAGCGCGAGGAAGCGCGCCTCGGCTTCTGAGCGCGTGATCGCGGGGTCCCGGGCGGTCTGTAGCAAGCGGCGGAGAGCCGGTAAACCCCGCCATCGAGGATGTCTTGCTAGCGCGTCGGCCAGTTCGGCCTCGGTAAGCCGACTCTGAGCCAGCGCCTCGCCGAGTGCGCGCTCGAGCTCTCGCATCGCCAGCTCGGGCGCGGCATCGAGCAGCGCGCGGGCCGGAGCCACGACCGGCAGACCCCGGTGGCGGCGGATGTCGCGGCGATCGAGAGCGGCGACGCGGTGGATGCGTATGCCCCGTCTGAATCCGGGGTTGCGCCCGGGGACCGTCACGTCGATGTCGGCCTCGGCGCCGCGCGCCGGTGTCAGACCCCACAGAGCGGTGGCGGAATGATGGCTGAGCAGAGCACCGTCGCCGCAGGCCAGGACGGCCGCAGTCTCCCGGCCCAGTTCGGGGAGCGCGATGTGCCCGACCGCGTAGACGCCACGGTGCAGCACACGCAGCCAGCCGCGTTTGCGCCGCCTGTCGATTGCATCCGTCGTCAGACCGCAGGCGAGCAGTTGCTGGCGAGTGACGACCCCACGTTGAACGTCGGCAGTGAGCCCGATCGCGAACTCCACTGGCGGCTCTGACGCCGCCGGATCACGACAACCGGCGGACTGCGAGACACGGGTGTCGTGAGAACCGCGCATAGCGCGGTCAGTACGGCAGTCGTCGCCGCCGAGCCAATGGTTGACGCGTTCTGACGGTTCTGAGGGGGGCATTGAAGCCAGTTTCCACTCCGGATCCCCCCCGCCGGCCCGAAACAACGATGTCGCCGCGAAGGATTGACAGACCGGCCAGGCGGCGTGACGAAGTCGTCACACCGCCCCCACGGACCCACGGACTTACCGACGAACCGACGAACCGACGAACCGACGAACCGACGAACGGACAAACCGCGGGCTGGCGCACGCGTCCCGCCGCGCCGACCCCCTACCGCGTCGGCTGCAACACAAAGGAGAAGTACGCGCTCACCAGCCCGATCACCAAAATCCCGGTCAGGATCAGCGTCCGGGACTTGATGACGTGGCCGAACACGCCGATCACCAGGCCGATCGCCAGCGCGGCCGTGAAGACCCCGAGGTGCGACGCTCCGGCAGCTTGAACGAGCACGAGCATGATCGAACCCTATATTTGCAGCATGAGCGAGAACCCCAGTTCCGTGCAGGATGTCGCCCAGGGCCTCGCCGAGGTCGGATATCTGCCCGGCGGCTCGACGGCGCTTGTCTCCTACCTGGCGACGCGGCTGGGCAAGCCGGTGTTGGTCGAGGGCCCCGCGGGCGTGGGAAAGACCGAACTCGCGAAGGCGCTGGCGAAGTATCTGGGCCGCACGCTCGTCAGGCTTCAGTGCTACGAGGGTCTCGACGAGGCCAAAGCCCTCTACGAGTGGAACTACCGCAAGCAGCTGCTGCGGATCCAGGCCGAAGCAAGCGATGCGGGCTGGCAGGACGTCCAGGAGGACATCTTCGGCGAAGAGTTCCTGCTCGAGCGTCCGCTGATGACGGCAATCGCCAGCCCCGAGCCGGTCGTGTTGCTGATCGACGAGATCGACAAGACCGACCAGGAATTCGAGGCGATGCTGCTCGAGCTACTGAGCGACTTCCAGATCTCGATCCCGGAGCTGGGACGGATCGAGGCCAAGACACACCCGGTTGTGCTGCTCACCTCCAACAACACTCGGGAGCTGACCGAAGCGCTGAAGCGCCGATGCCTGTACCTGTGGCTCGACTACCCGGACCTCGAGCACGAGCTCGAGATCGTGCGGCTGCACTCGCCCGAGCTCGATGAGACCGTCGCGCGCAAGCTGGTGGAGATCATCCACCAGGTGCGCGAGCTCGATCTGAAGAAGCCGCCGAGCATCGCCGAGTCGATCGACTGGGCGCGGGCGCTGATCTTGCTCGGAGCCGAGGACATCGACCAGGCCACGTTCAAGGAGACGATGAGCGTGATCGTCAAGCACCGCACCGACCTCGACACGGTCGCGGCGCGCGTGGGCGTGAAGCTCGAGGCGGCTGATGCCCAGTCCGCCGCCTAGCGACAGCACCGGCACCGGCACCGGCACCGGCACCGGCAAGGTCTACACCCGGATCCCGGACCGCGCCCCCGGGGGCATCAACGGACAGCTGCTGGCATTCGCCGAGGACCTCCGAGACGAGGGCGTGGCGGTCGGCACCTCTGAGATGCTCGACGCCTTCGGGGCGCTGGATCAAATCTCCTGGACCGACCAGAACGCCTTCCGCTCGGCGCTGTCGGCGACGATCGCCAAATCTCCCGAGGACCAGCGCGTGTTCGACCTGGTCTTCGATCGCTTCTTCTTCCGCGCCACCGAGGCGGAGGCGGCCCGCCAGGAGATCAGCGAGGCGCCCGGCGCGAACGGCGAGGCCGGGGAGAACATCGATCTCGAGATGCTGCGCCAGCAGATCGCCGCCGCGCTCCAGGACGGTTCGGACGCCGCGATGCGGGACCTCGCGCGGCTGGCCATCGCGGCCTTCGGCCGGGGCGAGGGCTCGGGCGTGCTGGGCGTGGACGTTCAGCGGATCCGGCGTGCGCTGGGGCTCAAGACGGACCCCCAGCCCGAGCTTCCCGAGGGCGATCCGCGGCGAAACGGCGTCCCCCGAGAACAGCTGCGGCGCTTCGAGCAGCACCTCCGCCGCGAGCTTGAGCGCAACCTGATCGAGCGCACCGGGAGTCTGCCTCCCAAGCGACCGCTCAACGAGCTCGACCGCGCGCTCCCCACCGGCCCGATTCAGGATCTGGCCCAGGTGCATCGGGTCGTATCGCAGCTCAAGCGGCGCCTGGCCACGCAGGGCCACGAGCTGCGAGGCCGCAAGAAGCACGCGCACGTCGATGTCCGGCGCACGATGCGCGCGTCGCTGCAGACGGGCGGCGTGCCGGTCGAGCTCAAATACCGGCCCAAGCGACCGAGGCGCCCGGAGATCTTCGTGCTCTGTGACGTGTCGACCAGCGTCACCAGCGCGAGCACGTTCTTTCTGAGCGTGCTGCACGCGCTCCACGACTCCTTCCGCAAGCTGCGGTCGTTCGTGTTCATCGAGCGGATCTCCGAGGTGACGGAGGTTTTCGAGCGTGAGCGTGACTTCCGGGCCGCCAGCGAGGCGGTCTCGCGGGACGCGGGGGTGGCCGACATCTCCGGCTACACGGATTATGGGCGCGTGTGGACCGAGTTCCTGGCTTTGATCGAAGACGAGCTGCATCCCCGGGCGACGGTGATCGTGCTCGGCGACGCCCGGACCAACGGCCGCCCGCCGCGTGATGACGTATTCGCCGCGATCACCGCCAAGGCCGGGCGCACGTTCTGGCTGAATCCCGAGCCACGCTTGTACTGGAACTACGGCGACAGCGTGATCGCCGCCTACGAGCAGCACTGTCAGGCGTTCGAGTGCTGGCGCACCGACCAGCTCGAGGATTTCGTCAAGGCGCTCGCGCAACCGATCCGCGCCTGACGCGGGCCAGCGAAGGGAGCCTCAGCGCTCCTCCCACGCGATAGGATCAAGCCGAACTGACAACCAGGGGGGCTGGCGGGAAGCCGGCTGAGATAGCGCCCATCGCCTCTCGTGCGACCTGGCGCTGACCCTTCGAACCTGTGGGGTAATGCCCGCGGAGGGAGCGAGAAGCGCGATGATCGAGGCTCCAGCAAGGGAGCCTCGCGATCTGCATCGACCCACAGCGGTAAGGGTCGAGATCGTGAGCCGCACGTTCATCAGCCGAGGTAGCCGCGTCGAGGCGCTCGATGGCGTTTCGCTGCATGCCGGGACCGGCGAGGTGGTGGCCGTGGTCGGCCCCAGCGGCTGCGGCAAGACCACGCTGCTCGAGCTGATCTGCGGGCTGCAGCGAGCCGACGCCGGCACGATCACCGCCGAACCAGCGGCGCTGATGCCCCAGCGAGATCTGCTGCTGCCGTGGCTGAGCGCGCTGGACAATGCCGGACTCGCGCTGCGCGCCCGCGGCCTCCCCCGGGCGCAGGCCCGCGCCCAGACGGCGCCATGGCTGACCCGGTTCGGGC
>JBPCMW010000065.1:0-13717 GCA_051001875.1 Solirubrobacteraceae bacterium
CACCCGAATCCCGCGCCACCACGCGGGATTCAAACGTTCAAGGCCGAAAACTTCCGCCTAGTATCGCCGGCGAGGGGATCGCCGGCGACTACTCATTCAAGTCACGCTTCGGGGATGGGCCCGGAGCGATCCTGAGCAACTCATAGCCGCGGCACACGCGTCCTGCTTCTCGATGGCGCTTACGGCCGCCCTCGGAGACGCCGGCACCCCGGCCGAGTCGGTCAAGGCCGACGCGACCGTGACCGTCCGGTTCGTCGACGGCGCACCGACGATGACGCGTCGCTTGCCTGATCGCATCCGGGGCGGCGAGCGTTTCCGCGGCACTGAACGTCACCCAGCGGATCCCTCGTCGCCGAGCGCCACGGGCCGGTCGGGATCCTGGCTGTACTGCGACCACGACCCAGGGTACAGGCGGCCTGGACCGAGCCCGGCATGCTCCATCGCGAGCAGGTTATGGCAGGCGTTGACGCCGGAACCGCAGTAGGACACGACGGTGTCGCCGTCAGTGACCCCGGCATGCCGGAACCGCCGGCGGAGCGCCTCGACGGGCAGGAACCGGCCATCCTCGGCGAGGTTCTCGCGGCACGGGAGGTTGATCGCGCCGGGAATATGCCCGGGGCGCGGGTCGATCGGCTCATGCTCTCCGCGGTAGCGCTCACCCGCCCGAGCGTCGACCACGAGGTTGTGCGGGTCGACCGCGTCGTTGATATCAGCCAGCCGCTCGGTCGGCCAGGGCCGCGGCATGAACACCGCCCGCGCACGCGGACGCTCGGCGCGCTCGAGTTCGCCACCGAAGGCATCCAGCCCGCCGTCGAGCAGCGCGGCGTCGTGCCCGGTGGCTCGGAGCATCCAGACCAGGCGGGCGGCCGTGACGCCCCCGGCGTCGTCGTAGGCCACGACGATGTGATCGTCTCCGACGCCGAGCGCAGCCATGTCCGCGGCGAACGCCTCCGGGTTCGGGAGGGGGTGGCGGCCTTCTTCACGACTGGGGTTCCCCGCGAGCCGGCGGTCAAGGTCGACGAACACCGCGCCGGGGAGGTGGCCCCCGTCGTAGGCGGCTCGACCGGACCGCCCGTCGAGATACCACCGCACGTCCGCAAGCACGATCTCAGAGCGTCGCTTCTCGATCCAGGCCAGGTCCACAACGGGGCGCATCGGGCGAGGGTGCCACAGCCTCGGTTCGGGCTCAGCCCGGCGCGAGCCGGGCTGCCGCCTTGACGACGTCGCTCCCCAGTGCCTCGGCCCCGAGCTGCTCGGCCATGGCGTCCGTCGCGCCCGCGCCTCCGATCCCCACCCGCACCCGAGCGGCCAGCGTGCGCACGTCCTCAGCGATGTCGAGAAAGCGCTGCGGCTCCACGGCGGCGAGGATCACGATCGCCGGCGTGAGGCCGTCAACCGTCGAAGCGATTTCGCCCGGAGGTGTCTCGGCGCCAAGGTACGTGATGCGCCAGCCGCGCTCGCGCAGCGCGAGGCCGAAGCACAGGAGCCCGAGCTCGTGGCGCTCCCCTGGCGGGCAGGCCAGCACGGCCTGCGGCCCGACCCCGTGACCCCAGCCGCGGGCAAGCCCGCGCAGCCGCCCGCCGATGACGTTGCTGGCGAAGTGCTCATCGGCGACGGTCACCTGCGCGCTCGCCCAACGCTGGCCCAGTCCATGCAAAAACGGGAGGATCACCTCCGACAGGGCTGCGTCGAGACGAAACGACGAGAACAGGTGATCGAGCGTCGCCTGGGCTCCGGGCTCGTCCAGCACGCTGAAGTTGTGCTCCAGCGCCAGCCCGACGTCCATCAGACTTGGCCCCGGCCCCGGGTCACCGTCGGCACCGAGGACGAGTTTCGCCAGACGGGCCGCCTCCGAGGCTGAAAGTCCCGCGGCAATGTGACTCTGCATGACGCGGATCCGCCGTTCGTCGGTCTGCGAATAGAGGCGCAGGCCGCCCTCGGTTCGTTCTGGCGTCACGAGTCCGTAACGCGTCTCCCATGCGCGCAGCAGTTCCGGGCTCTCCCCGACCCGCTTGCTCAGCTCCCCGATTCGCAGACGTCCGCTCTCAGCCATACGAGACAGCGTACCCGATCTGGACACGAACTGGACAAAAGCTATACGAGTACTGTACAGTGACCGACAGGATGAATTTCGAGCCGCTCAGCACCGCCGATGACAACGACCTCATGAGGAGAGTCGTGGGCGGCGACGCGCGGGCGTTCGAGGAGCTCTACGACCGTCACAGCGCGCAGGCGTTTGGGCTGGCCCTGTACGTGACCAAGCGATCCGGCGTCGCCGAGGAAGTGACGCAGGATGCGTTTCTCGGGCTGTGGCGCTCAGCCCCACGTTTCGATCCGGACCAGGGCACGCTCAGGACATGGCTGCTCTCGATGGTCCGCCATCGGGCGATCGACGCGCTGCGGAAACTCGCCAAGCGGCGGCGAGATGTCGAGTTCGATGATCTCGTCGCGGGCCGCCTCGAGGCGCCGGGGCGCCCCGACGAGCAGGTCGCGGCTTTCGAGCAGGCGAGCCATACCCGGGCACTGCTGACGAGCCTTCCTGAAACGCAGCGACAGGTGATCGAACTCGGCTTCTTCAGTGGCCTCTCGCAGACCGAGATCGCCACGAAGCTCGGCGCGCCGGTGGGCACGGTCAAGGGCAGGCAGCGCCTCGCGCTGCAGAAGATGCATCTGGCACTGACGGGCGCGCCGCAGCCAGCCGGGACGCCGCAGGCAGCGGGCGCACCGCGGCTGGCGATCGCGCCCTGAGCAGCTCCCGGGGGGCGCTCCCGCCTACCCCCAGCGGCTCGCCGCGGCGCACTCCCTGACGATGCGGTTGAGCCGCAACAGGGTCAGGTCGCCGAGCGGTGTGGACATCGAGCCGATCCGGTTGGTCACGAAGCCGACCGACAGGCCGAGCGTGGGGTCGGCCCAGCCGCCCGATCCGCCGTAGCCGTAGTGGCCAAACGCCTGAGGCGCAGCACGGCCGGCCCCGAACGCCTGGTGGTAGCCAAGGCGCCAGCGCATGCGCAGTCCGAGCACGGCGTCGGCGGAGCGGACCTGCACCCGGCCGAGCGCGCGGGTCGCGGTGGGGGAGAGCAGCGTCGCGTTCCCGTCGCTGCCGCCGTTGGCTAACGCGCCGTAAAGGCGGGCCAGGCCATCCGCGCTGAGCGTCCCGTTGACCGCTGGCATCTCAGTGGTCCAGATCGGTGGCTCGGCACCCTCGAACAGGCGATGAAAGCCATTGAGGTGCAGCGCTTCGTACGGCGCGCGGCCCGCAGCGGTGCGCGCCCACACCGGCGCCAGGAGCTGTCCGACTGAGCCAAGCTGGCGCAGCGCCGACCCGACCGGTTCGGCGACACGCTCCCGGACGTTGGCGGGGGCGCCGATGTTCAGCCCGGTGGTACCCAGCGGCTCCGCGAGCTCGGTCTGCACCAGCTCGCCGAGGCCGCGGCCGGTGACTCGCCGGAGAAGCCCTGAGATCAGCCAGCCGTAGGTGATCGCGTGGTAGGCCGAGCGCGTCGTCGGAGCCCGCACCGCACGGGCGGCGAGTCGCTCCTCCATCCCAAGATGATCGATCAGATCCTCCGCCTGGTCGGCCACGGCCTGAACGCTGTGCAGACCCGCCCGATGGGTCATCAGCTCGCGCACGGTGACCCGGTCCTTGCCGCCGACGCCGAACTCCGGCCAGTGCGCCGCGACGCGATCGTCGTAGCCGAGCTCGCCGCGGTCAACAAGACGGTGGACCACTGCGGAGGCCACTCCCTTCGTAGTGGAGAAGCTGATGGCCAGGGTATCCGGCGTCCAGGGCCGGGTCCCCAGGCGGTCCGACGTGCCGGTGCACAGGTCCACGACCGTCTCGCCGCGCAGCCGGACTACCAGTGCGCCACCGCCTCCGCCACGCCCGACCAGCCGGGAGAACGCTGCGGACACTGGCCGGAACGGTCGGGCGACGTGGGCGCCGGGCAAAGGTTCGGTCTCCACGGTCATCGCGGAAACCTATCTGTCATTCAGCGCTCGCGATCCGCTCAGCGGGCGACGATGGTGAAGAAGTCCCGGCTGTACGGCGCGAGAAACTCACCTGCGACGCCGACTTGGCCCGGGACGACGGGCAGCGGCGCGAGGGTTGCGGTGCGTCCGCGGTGGCGATAGACGTAGCCGGCGACCCATTGCGGATTGATGTCGAGCTCGACGGCGCGCACGACTCGGGCCTGGAGGAGCGCGTCAGCGAGCTGCGCAACCGTCAGATGTTCTCCGCCGGCCCAGATGAGATCGCCGCCGGCCGTGATGCCGAGGGCCGAGCGGGCGGGGTCGGGAACGCCACCCAGGGTCGCGCCCCAGCACGACCGGCAATCGAGCGACGACGCTGGTCTGCCGTGGTCGATCAGCGGGGTGAGATTCTGCCGGACCGCGCTCACCGCTGCTCCGGCGGCGGGGACCTCTTGGTGCCATGTCCCGATGTCGGTACGCCCGTCGGCATAGGTCACGATCGACCCGAGCCCGTCACGCAGCGGAGCTCCGACGCGACCGTAGGACATGAAGCCGCCGGCCTGGGTCGACAACTTGAAGGCGCCGTTGAATGCCGCGACGAGACGCCCGCGCTCGGGCCCGGACGCCTCCGGTCCCCAGCGCCACCCTGATACGCCCGCATCGATCGTCCCGGAGTGCAGTCTCAGTCCCACCAGGTGCTGGTCAAAGGACAGCAGCGCGGCTCCCGACCCCCCTCGGGCGAGCCACGCGGCCGTCCGGCCCCGCCAGCCGACGACGGGAACGAACCCGCTGGGGCCGGTCGACGCGAGGGCGTTGCCGAGCAGCGTCAGATGGGGCGGCGGCGGCTTCGGCCTCGCCGTGGTGGTGCGCGTCGTCGTGACGGCGGATCCTGTTCCCATTCTCGCCGTGCGACTTGAACTGCTGCTGGGGCTGCTGGTGCCGCCGCTCGTCGAACCGTCTCCGCAACCGGACAGGAGGATGAGAACCGCAATCGTCGTCACCGCCGCGGCTGCGAGTTGACGTGCTGGCGGCGGAGCGTTCTGCCCCTTCGAGACGGTCTGCTGCACCGCTGCCCGAGTCTAGCCGCGGGTTCCCTCTCGGCCGGGTCAACCCGGTCGAGGCCGCTCGATCGTGTTGGCGGCGCGCTCCAGCGCCGCGTGCTCGAACAGATAGGGATCGGCGTTGGCGACGCGGTGCTTGGGCCACTCGAGGTCCACGGCCCCGGCCGCGGCGTTGAGCGCGAAGCGGATCGGCAGCTCGTGGCACACAGCCAGCACGACAGACTCAGGGCGTGCGGCCAACGCGCGGTAACCCCGAGCGAATCGCGTCGCCGCGTCATGGACGCTCTCGCCGCCGCCGGGGAACGGGGCGTCGGGCCCGTGAGCGGCGGTCCAGGTGGAGAAGTCGCCGATTGGACGGCCCTCCAGCTCGCCGGCGTTGATGTCGTCGAGCAGCGGCTCGCACACGAACGGCCCGCTGTCGACGCGGTCGCCGAGCCCCAGTCGCGCGGTCTCGATCGTGCGGAGGAAGCGGGTGTGCACACAGACGTCGATCCGCACATGGGCGAGGTGCAGCGCCAGACGGCCAGCCTCCTCGCGACCGTGATCGCTGAGTGGCACCTCGATCGCCGGGTCGCCGTTGATGCGCTTCTCGACGTTGTATAGCGACTCGCCGTGGCGGACGAGGATGCATAGCCCCATGGGTGTTCTAGATACCATCCGGCTCACTCTAGCCCGGCGGCTCCCGCGGACGCGAGGCTCAGGTGACGAGGCGCAGCGGCGTCTTGCGCTCGGTCAGGCGAGCCAGCTGCATCCGCTCGGCGGCCTCGAGTGCCTGCGCTTCCAGCTCCTGGGCTCGGCTCCGATCCCCCGGGTCACCCCGGGCGGCCAGGAGCGCCGCATACTCGTGTTGGGTGTGCGCGAGCCAGACGTTGGCGCGGAACCTGGCATTGTGCTGCAGCGCGTCTTCGTAGTCGTGCGCGGCCACCTCGAGCCGACCAGCCGTCGCGGCCAGGGCTCCGAGCGTGCGAGCGGCCGATCCCCAGGAGGTGGCTACCGTCCCGAGCATCATGTTCCGATCCCGGAACGGCGACAGCAGTTCATAGAGCTGATCGGCCCGTTCGGAGTCGCCAAGGTTGACACAGACCTGCGAGACGATCCCCATCGCCGGCAACCAGAACATGTCGCGGGTGATGGCCTCGAACCGATCTCCAGCGAGACGGTCGAACTGCGCTCGCGCCTCCGGTAAGCGACCGGATTCGGAGAACATCAGCGCCAGGGCGCAGCGCCAGGCAGGGATGGCCGGATATTGCTCGACGAAGGCCAGCAGGCCTGGTTCCAGCTCGCTGTAGCGCCCCTGCTCGCGGCGTACCGTGGCCAGCTGCACCCCGAGCAGCTGCAATGCGTTCTCGTTGTGGCCCCGTTGCCCGATCTCCATCGCCTCCAGGGCCAGTCGCTCGCCTTCGTCGAGCTGCCCCTGCTCCAGCTTGCGCATCGCGCGGAAGACCGCGACCAGCCACTGTGGATACAGGCGTCGGTGCTCCTGCGCCTGCTCGGACCAGGTCGTCACCTCGCGTTCGGCCTCGGCCACGGCTCCGAGTTCCATCAGATCCGAGACCCGCCAATGCAGGCCGTCGAACTCCAGGTCGTGATCCCGCGCCGCCCTGGCCAGCCGGATGATCTCGTCGGCCATGCGCAAACGCTCCTGGACGTTGTCCGGGGTCCACAGTGCCCAATGCGCATTCGATAGCACGTAGGCGAGGACGCGGGGGTCGCCGGTCTGCTCCGCCGTCGCGACTGCCCGGCCAATCAGCTCCTGGCGGTGCTCAAGCGGCGCTGTGAAGGCCAGCGCTTCGGCCAGGCGGCCGGTCAGCCGCGCGCGGGCGAGTGGATCGCTCTTGTGCACCCCCGTGAGCGCTTCCTCGAGCAGGGCGATCAGCTTGTCGTCCCGGACGCCGGCGCCAAACGCCATCCGACCGCCGTAACCGAGCGCCGCCCGCGCCAGGCGGTCGCTGGCCTTCAGTTCCCGGGCAACCTCGACGGCTGAGCGGAAAGCATCGCGAGAGCGCTAGAACTCACCCGCGGCTCATTCCGCGTCGCCGAGTTCCAGCAGCAGTTCGCATCTGAGGCCGAGGTCGACAGACGGGCCGCGGTCCAGCACCTTAAGCGTGCGGCGGAGGTGCCCGGCGGCCGCCTCGTAGGCGAACTGTCGCATCGCCTGCTCGCCGGCGCTGCGCCCGAATTCGATCGCCTTGTCCGGGTTGCCGGCCGCTGCGGCCTCGGCGAAGTGGTGTGCCAGCTCACTCAGGTGTCCTGACGAGCGATCGCCGTAGACCGTCTCGAACGCTTCGCCCACCTTGCCATGAAGCCGCGCCCGGCGCGTCAGGCTGATATCGCTGTAAAGCGTCTCGCGGATCAGTGTGTGAGAGAAGATGTATCGCCGGTCTCGGTCTCGGTCTCCGTCTCGGTCTCGGTCTCGGTGCCGGAGCGGACGGATGATTCGGGCGTCCAGCGCCTCTTTCACCGCGCGGTTCACCTGGTTGGCATCAAGCCCGGCGACCTGTGGGAGCACGCTGACGGGAAACTCCCGGCCGATGACCGCCGCGGCATTCAAGACGCGCAGGCATTCGGAGGACCGGCGGGTGAGGCGTTGCCCGACGACGTCGCGGACTCCGTCGGGAATTCCCAACTCCGCGATCGCGGCCGCGTCGCCCGTCCAGTGACCGCCCCGGTGGGCAAGGCGGCGCGTTTCGATCAGGTGGCGTACCAGCTCGTGCACGAAGAAGGGGTTGCCGTCACTCTCGCGATGCATCGCGCTGGCCAACGCCAGCTCCGCATCCTCGAGTCCCTCCTGCGTCCCCGCGCTGAGGAGCGCTTGCACATCCGGTGCCGAGAGGCCCTCGAGCACGAGCCTCCGGCGCCACGGCACCGCGTCGAGCTCGGCCAGCATGCCGGTCAGCGGATGTTGCTCGTCGAGCTCGTCGTCGCGGTAGCTGGCGAGCACCAGCAATCGCATATCGGACAGCCGGCGTGCCACCTCGGCAAGCACGAGCAAGGAGGACGTGTCCGCTCGGTGCAGGTCGTCGAGCACAACCAGCACCGGACGCACCTGGGCCGCACTGCGGAGCAGCGTGACGAAGGACTCGAACAGCTGGGCGCGCGAGGCCTGCGGCTCCTCCGCCGGATTTTCGACGTCCTCCGTCGACCTCCCGGAGGCGCGAGCGTAGGCCCTGACGACCTGTATCCACGGCCAGTACGCCGGTGCGCCGCCGGTCTCGTGACAGCGGCCCCAGAGGACGTAAGCGCCGTGGCTTTCCGCGTAGTGTGCGAGCTCGTCCGCCAGCCGGGTCTTGCCCATGCCGGCCTGGCCGGCGACCAGCGCCACGCGTCCTGCGCCGGCGCAGGCCTCCGTAAATGCGCCCTGGAGCCGGCCGAGTTCGTCGCCCCGGCCCACGAAGGCTCGGTCGAGCAGCTCGAGGGCGTCGTCGGTGTCCCGGGCGAGGGCCGGTGCGACTGGGGCGGGAACGGAGCGCTGCGAGCGCTGCGACCGGTCGAGGGCGAGCAATGCAGCGCGGACCGTGCCAGCACTCGATGGACGAAGTCCGGGATCCTTGGCCAGCAGCGCGAGGACGAGGGCGTCGAGTTCGGGTGGTAGCCCTTCGCAGAGCTCGGACGGAGGGGGCGGATCCTGCTCGAGGTGCTGAGCGATCACCGTGTCAGCTCCGGGTCCGCTGAACGGCGGTCTTCCGCAGGCCAACTCGTACAGCAGGGCGCCGAGCGCATAGAGATCCGCCCGGCCGTCGACGGGCTTGCCCAGCAGCTGCTCGGGGGCCGTGTAGTGAACGGTGCCCAGCGCGGATCCCTCCTCGGTGAACCGGCCTTGCCCGGCTCCCGCCGCCAGTCCGAAGTCGCCGACCAGGACGCCCCGCTCGGCCAGCCAGATCCGCTTTGGCTTGAGCGCGCGGTGAACCATCCCGCGGGCATGGGCATGGGCAAGTGCGGCGCTCACGTCTGCCCCGATCGCGAGCACCGCTTCGCGCGCCAGCCGCCGCCCGGGTGCGCGATCGAGGGCCTCGGCGAGCGATTGCTCCGGGACGTACTCGTGGACGACGTAGGGGACCTCACCCTCTACGTCGACGTCGTAGATGGCGACGATGTTCGGGTGGTCGCCGAGACGTCCGCTGCGTTCGGCCTCACGGCGAACGGCCGAGCGCGCCTGTGGGCTGAGGCCATCGAGCCTGACCACGGCGATTGCCACGTCCCGCGCCAGCCGGAGGTCACGGGCGTGATAGACCCGCTTGGAGCGGCCCTCGCCGAGGAACCGCCCGATCACGTAGCGTCCTCCGCCGAGCGAGCTCGGGTGGTCGGCGAGCGTCATCATGCGGTCCGTCGAACGGCCTCGGACGGGCCGGCGGCTCCGGAGTGCCAAACCGCCGAGTACACGCGATGGCTGCCCGGGAGCCCCTTGAGTTTGATCACGCGGCCGTCATCGAACGTGAACTCAGCCTGCTCGGCGGACACGAGGTCTCTGAGGCCGGAGGACACCAGGACCTCGTCGCGCTCGGCCCGGGCGGCGATGCGGGCGGCGAGAACCACGTTCTTGCCGAAGAAGTCGTCACCGTCACGAATCACCTCGCCAACGTGTAGCCCGATGCGGACGTGGATGGGGTCACGGGCCAAGGGGGGCGCGCCGCGCCATCGAGAAGGCGCGCTGGATGGCCACCGCGCAGGTGACGGCACGCCACGGGCTCGTGAACGCGACCATGAACCCGTCCCCTTGGGCCTTGACCTCAAAGCCATCGTGTTTGACGACCTCGCCCCGCACGATCGCATTGTGGACCTGGAGAAGCTCGAGCCAGCGACGGTCGCCCAGCGCTCCGATCATCCTCGTGGAGTCCTGGATGTCCGAGAACATCACGGTGAGCGATCCATCCGGCGCAGCGGCCCGGCGAAGCTGGGGCTCGGCCTCCTGCGCCGACGCTGCCACCAGCTCGAGTGTGCTGGCGGTCTGTGCCGGCTCGGACCCCTGCGGGTCGAGCTTGAGCGTCAGCAGCTGCTCGATCGCCCGGCCCATGCCGATCTCGCGCGCTGTGTCCAACGCATCGTCGATCAGCTCCAACGCGCGGACACGGTCCCCGGGGCCACCGCGCAGCAGCAGCATCCGAGCGTATTCCCGCTGGGCCAGGACCCTCCACGGAATCCCGCTGCTTCGGCTCCGTTCCAGCGCGCGCTCGAAGTGACGGGTCGCGTCATCGAAGCGACCCAGGGTTGCGGCGAGAACTCCGAGTGGCGCCTCGTTGGACCAGGTCACTCCGGCACCCGCGATAAAGGTGGGGAAGCGGTCGGCGTACGGCAGCAGCCTTTCGTAGAGAATCGCTGCGCGCGGACGGTCGCCCAGGTAGCCGCAGGCGAAGGCCAGACAGGCGCCCGCGGCCAGGTAGTTCCCGTCTCGGCGCAGGCCCGCGAAGTCGTTCGCGGCCAGCTGCTCAAACATGTCCCGTGCGTCGCCACGACGGTCGATCTCCGCGTAGGCGTACGTCAACGCCGCAGGCCACGCTGAATGGGGATAGGCGGTCACGAACCCCTTGCCCTGCTCGACAAGCTCGTCGAGCGAGCCCTGGGCCCAGCGACTAGTGAAGAGCTGGGCCCCGAACACCGCCGTGGTGATCTCCTGCTTTCCGCGCTGCCCGACTGCCGCCGCCTCATGCGCGATCCGTTCACCGTCCTCGATTCGGCCCTCCACCAGCGCCTGGCAGGCCCGGAACACCTTCGTCTGCCACTCGTACAGGGGCTGGTGCAGCGCCGCCGAGAGGCGTTCGCATTCGGCGATCTCCGCGTCGAAGCCCTCTACATCTCCCGTCTGCAAGAGCGAGCCGAGCCGGAAGTGGTGTCCGCGGAACTCCATTTCGCGATCGTCGCACCGGCGGGCCAAGTTGATGATCCGGTCCGCTGCGGCCAACTGCTCCTCCAGACCGTCCGGCCCGAGACTTGACCAGTGCAGGCTGTAGAGCGCGATCAGCTGCACGGCCGGGTCCCCGAGGCGCTCCGCCATCTCGACCGCCTCGTGAGCGAGCTGGGAACGCTCCTCGACGCCGTCCTTGTAATAGAGCTCGACGGCCAGGCGAGACATCACGCGCACACGCAGCTGGCAGTCACCGGAGGGCAACGCCTCCAGTGCGCCGCGGAGGAGTTGCAGCAGCTCCTTGTCGGCGCGGTCGGCCACCCCGAAGCCGCCCAGGCCCGTGCCGTACCCGAGCGCCGCGCGGGCGAACTGCTCTGGTTTATCGTCATCTCGCGCTGAATTGGCGGCGGCGAGATATGCCTCGCGCGCCCTGCCCGTTTGCCCCGCACGCCAGCGAGCGTCGCCAAGCTCGAGCAGCAGATCTCCCGCTTGGTGGCTTTCGTCGGGCGCGATCTTCAAGGCCTGCAGGGCCCGCTCGAAGTGGGCGGCCGCCTCCTCGTAGGCGAGTTGGCGTGCCGCCCTGCGGCCGGCGCGATGGGCGAAGTAGACCGCGCGCTCCACGTCCTGCCCCTGACCCGCCTTGAGAAAATGGTGGGCAAGCTCGGCCAGATGCCGCTCGAGGTCACCGCGGGAGAGATGAACGAGTGCCTCCGCGATCTCCCGGTGCAGAGCACGCCGGCGGCGCTGGGCCAGCTCGGTGTACAGCGCGTCGTGAACGACGGCGGAAACAAACCTGTAGCAGCCGATCTCGCCCGGAGGTTCCTCGATCACACCGGCTGACAGCGCGGCATCGAGCAGTTCGAGAACCTGGTCAGCCGGCAGCTCGCTGACACGAGCGAGAACGTCGAGCCGGAACTCCCGTCCGATCACCGAGGCGATCGAGAGCACATGACTCGACTCCGCCGAGAGGCGGGCCAGCCGTCGCCGGATCACGTCGCGGACGCCATCGGGAATCGCGAGCGTTTCGATGATCCCCGGATCCTTGACCCAGACCGCCTCCTCGTTCGACAGCGCGCCGGTCTCGAGCAGGTGGCGGATGACCTCCTCGACGAAGTACGGATTGCCTTCCGTCTCTCGATGGACGACCTGGGCCAACGCAATCTCCTCAGGCGCCTCGAGCGGGTGCTCGGCGATGCTCTCGAGCATCTCCCGGACCTCCGAGGTGGAGAGACCACGCAGCCGGACTCGGCCATAGCCGGTTTCTCGGCGTGCGGTGGCGATCACGTCCGACAGCGCGTGCTCGCGGTCGACCTCGTCGTCGCGGTAGGTGCCCAGTACGAACATCGGCACATCCCGGAGCTCGCGGGCCAGGAACTGAAGCAGGAGCAGCGAGGGCTCGTCGGCCGCGTGGAGATCATCGATGATGATGGCCAGCGGGCGTCGGTTAGCGGCGTTGCGCAGGAACGTGGAGATGGAGTCGAACAACCGGAACCGGGCCTGCTCAGGTGCCACTGGGGCGGGCTCGGGCAACGCCGGCAGCCGCTCGCGCACCTCCGAGACGATCTGCGCGATCTCGCTCGCGCCGGAGCCCAGGTCCGAGCGCAGCGTGGTCGTGTCGGATTCGTGGAGGTGGGAGCGGATCACCTCGATCCACGGCCAGAACGGGGGTGCGTCAGTGCCCTCGTGACAGCGTCCGCGGAGAACCTGCGCGCCGCGCAACCCGGCGTACGCGGCGGTTTCGATGGCCAGCTGGCTCTTGCCGATCCCCGCCTCTCCGGCGATCATCATCAGGCGACCCCGGCCGCTCACCGCCTCGTCGAGAGCCGTCTGGAGGATCTGGACCTCGCGCTGCCGGCCGACAAACGCGCTGTGAATGGCCCGACCCGCTTCAGGGTCGCGCTGAGGAGCGGCGTCCCCCGCCGACTCCGGAACGATCGCCGAGAGGGCCGTGACCACCTCGCCGGCGCTTTGCGGCCGGCGTAGCGGCCCTTTCTCGAGCAGCGAGAGGACGAGCGCCTCAAGCGCCGGTGGCACGTTGGCGCGATGCCAGCTTGGGGCGACCGGCTGTGTGTTGAGATGCTGAGAGACGACGGCCACCGGCTCATCGCCGGAGAATGGCGGCCGGCTGCAGAGCAGCTCGTACAGGAGCGCGCCCAGCGAATATAGGTCCGATCGCTCGTCCGCCGGACGCCCGAGCGCTTGTTCGGGCGACATGTAGGCGACCGTGCCGACCATCATGCCCTCGACGGTCAACCGAGCGTGCTCCAACGCGATGGCGAGGCCGAAGTCGCCGAGCTTGGCCACCCCGTCAACGTTGAGCCATACGTTGCTCGGCTTCACGTCGCGATGCAGGATGTTGTGCGCGTGCGCGTGCTGGAGGCCCCGGGCCACGTCGAGCGCGATCTGGAGCACCCGCTCGATTGGCACGTGCCGCTCGCCGGCCTGCGAGATCATTGCTTCCAGGTCGCCTCCGGCCAGGTACTGGCTGACCAGATACAGACCGCCATCGTCGCTTTCGCCAATGTCGTAGACCGCGACGGTGTTCTGATGTCCGCTCAGCCGCGCCATCGCCTGCGCCTCCCGCCAGGCTCGGGCCAGGCCGGTCTGATCGAGGCCCTCGGGCTTGATCAGCGAGATCGCCACCTCGCGCTCGAGGCGCTTGTCGAGAGCCAGGTAAACACGCTTGCGCCGCCCCTCGCCCATCGGGCGGACCACCTCGTAGCGGCCGGCCGCCAGCGCGGTGGGGAGCGGCAGCGGCGGCGGCCCGGCCGGCGGGGGCTGCGGGGGCTGCGGCCTGGCCGCCTGGGTTCCGGTTGCGCCGTTCGTGCCGGCGCGGCTGGATTCGAGC
>JBPCMW010000066.1:0-28974 GCA_051001875.1 Solirubrobacteraceae bacterium
GACACCTGGGCCGACTCGCCGGCCGGCCGACCCGGCAACGGTGAGGGTTATCCGTGCCTGGTCGAGCGCCTTACGCCGAGGCGATGTCCGGGGTGCCGCCCGTTACTTCGCGCTTCCCAGCCTGATCGCGAACGGGACCAGCGCCAACGGTGGCCTCGCGGCGATCACGATCCGCACGCGCGCCGAGGCGGACGCGGCCAACGCCACGCTGCCGTGCGGGGCAGAGTTCATCCGGGCCGATCAGCGCGGTCGCTACGTCAATGCGCTGTTCCGGCTGACCGATCGTCGCGGTCCGGGCGGCGGCTGCAGATCGGGCGTCGGGCAAACGGCGCGTACCAACTTCGTGATCGTCGGCGGGCGCATCGTCGAGTGGATCCGCGCACCGGAGGATCCCGGCGATAACCCTCGACCCGCCCAACCAGCACCGGCGCCCCCGCAGACGTCGCAGCCGCCGGGTCCGGTCGTCTAGTTCTAAGAGCGGCCTTCGCGGCTCGACGCGATGCCCGGAGATCACCTCCGAGCTTCAAGCAGCCGGAGCCAGACCTCGCTGACCGTCGGATACGACGGCACCACGTGCCACAGCGTCTCGAGGGTGATCTTGCCCACGACGGCGGTGGTCGCCGCGTGAAGCAGCTCGGCCACGTCGGGTCCGACGAAGGTGGCGCCCACGAGTGTGTCCGCCGAGCGGTCGATGACGAGCTTCGCTCGCCCGGTGTAGTCGTCGCGCAGCAGCGCAGCCCCACTGATCGACCCCAGGTCGTACTCGAGCGTCTCTACGTCGATCCCCTTATCACGAGCGGCTGCTTCGGTCAGTCCGACTGACGCGACCTGCGGCTCCGCGAACACGACCGCCGGGACCATGTCATGGTCGGCCAAGTTGCGGTAGCGAGAGCCCTCGAGCGGGCGGCCCTCGGCCCGCGCCGCGATCACGTCGCCGGCGATCCGGCCCTGGTACTTGCCCATGTGGGTGAGCAGCGCGCGGCCGCAGACGTCACCGACCGCGTACAGCCAACCATCGGTCCCGATCACCGCCATGTGGTCGTCGGTGGAGATGAAGCCGTGCGACTCGGTGGTGTCGATTCCGATTCGCTCGAGTCCAAGGTCGGCTGAGCGAGGAGTTCGCCCTGCAGCGACAACGATCTCATCGACCTCGAACTTCGATCCCCCGGCGGTGACCGCGGCTGGGCCGCCGTGGATGCGACCGACTCCCGTGTCCTGCACGGCGGGTCGCTGCACTGAGTCGACTTTGGTGCCGACCCGGACCGTGATGCCGAGCTTGTCGAACTGGGCGGCCATGAGCTCACCGGCGAACGGCTCCTGCTTGCCGAGCAGAGACCCACCGGGTTCGATCACCGTCACCTCCTGAGCAACCAGTCCCGTGCGCCACGTCGTCGCCTCGCAGGCGACGCCCCCACCCCCGATCACGGCGACGCGGCGCGGCACCTCTGTGAGATTCGTGACGTCGCGCGAGGTCCAGGGCTTGGCATCGGCCAGTCCCGGGACGGGGGGGACCGCCGCGCTGGTGCCGGTGGCGACCACGACGGCGTGACGGGCGCGCAGACTCCGGGTCGTCCCGTCGGACGCAGTTACCTCGACCGTCTTCGAGCCGGCGAGTCGCCCACGCCCTCGAACCACGTCAATCCCCGCGCCCTTGGCCCACTCGACCTGGGAGGAATCATCGTGGTCGTGCGTGAACTTGTCCCGCCTGGCCAGTACCGCCTCCAGGTTCACGGGTCCGGAGATGGCTTCTGCCACGCCGGGTAGCGCGCGTGCCGCGTCGAGCAGTTCGACCGGGCGAAGCAGGGCCTTGCTCGGCATGCATGCCCAATAGGAACATTCGCCGCCGACCAGTTCGGACTCGACGATCACCGCTGTGCGGTCACTCCCCTGGATGGCGTATTGCGCGGCATTCTCACCCGGAGGGCCGCCGCCGATCACCACCACGTCCCATTCTGTGCGCTCTTGATCTAGGCCCGACACGCACACAACCTAACGCTTCCGCGCTGTCCGGGCGGCCGATGAGTGGGTAGGACGTGACCACCCACCTCGACCAAACGGAGTTGCCCATGGGATTTGATCAGTATCACGAGCCCGCAAACGAGCTCAGCGCACAAGCGCGCACATTTGCGCGGATGATCGCCTCACTCACCGAGGAAGCCGAGGCGATCGGGTGGTACGCGCAGCGGATCTCGGTGGAAGCGGACGACGACGCTCGAGCGATCATGGAGAACGCCCAGCAGGAGGAGTTCAAGCACTTCGCCATGGACCTCGAGTTCCTCGCCCGCCGCACCCCCAAGTGGCGCGTCGCGCTTGAGACGGTGCTGTTCACCGATGGTGACATCGTGGAAGCCGGCGAGGAGGCTGAGGAAGCGGAAGACGAGATCGAGGGCTGATCACCGGACGTGGCGAGCCAGCGCCGCCAGCGTCCGGGTGATCTGTTCCCGCACGGCCACGTCCTCGATGACCCCATCGGCGCCGACGGCGCCGCGGGCGAGCGGAATCCGGGTGCACGCCTCCTCCACGATGGAGGCGTGCACGTAGCCGAGCACCTTGCGCAATGACTCATGGGCGTCCGCTCCGCCGGTCGGCGCCGCAGCGCCGGAGGCGTTGATCCAGGCCACGGGCTTGCGGTAGGTGCTCGCGTCCCCGACCGTCCATTCGAGTAGGTTCTTGAACGACCCGGGCAGGGCCCCCGCGTACTCGGGCGTGCACAACAGGAGAGCATCAGCGGCCGCGAGCGCCGCTCGGAGCTCGGTGACGGCGGGGTGAACCGGTTCGCCTTCACGATCGTCGTCGGGATTGAAGTGGGGCAGGCGGCCCATCGCGTCGTACAGGACGGGCGTGACGTTGTCCGGCGCCACCGTACACGCCGTGCGCAGCACGGCGGTGTTCGTCGACCCCTCCCGCAGGCTGCCAGAGACCAGCAGGATTCGGCACCGTGGCTCCATCGGGTCGGCCAAGCTACCGACCTGTCCGGATAGCGAGCGTGATCACGACCACGCTCCCGCTCTACCCTCACGCGCTGTGCCTGAAGGACACCAGTTGCCCCGGCCAACGCGGTCGCGCGTCGAGCGCAACCGGAACACGATCCTCATGCATCTCAGCCACGAGGACGGACGCGGATGGCTCGCGCTCGCCGTACATCGACCGAGTCGGCGCTGGGCGGTGGGCACGGGACGCCGGCCGATGATGTCGATCACCACCGGCGGCCCGTTGCGTCCCCGCCGGTTATTGGCGCCGCTCGGGCTGGTGTTGGCTCTGGCGGCGCTCGGCCCTCTGGTGGCGAATGCGCGGACGTTGCACACCGTGCTGCAGGACGACGACCTGTCCTTGTTCTCGGCCCAGCGGCTGCCGCAGTCCATGAAGGAGCTGCGCTGGCTGGGCGTCGACGAGCTGCGGATCTCTGCTGAGTGGAAGCTCGAGGCGCCGGCCCCCAATTCCTCCCGGGTTCCGCGCGGGTTCCGCCCCGACGCGCCGAGCTCGTACACCTCCGCTGGGATGCGAATCCTCGACGCTGCGGTCAGGGCGGCCGCCGGCGCCGGACTGCACGTGGTCATCGACCCGGCCTTTTCCGCTCCGCTCTGGGCGACGACCGACACGGCCGCCGCGACCGGCGCCCGGGACCCCTGGTACAACACCAACATCGACGTCCGGCAGGCGGCCGCGTGGGAGCAGATGCTCGCACGGCGCTACAGCGGTGCCTTCACGCCGCCGGGGGAGGGCACGAGCCTGCCCCGGGTCGAGACGTTCACGCTGTGGAACGAGCCGAACGAGCACAGCTTCCTGGGACCTCAATGGCGAAACGGCATTCCGGTGAGCGCCGACTGGTACCGGAAGCTCGTCAGCGTGGCGTACCCGGCGATCGAGGCCGCCTCGCCGTCGGCCACGGTATTGATCGGGAACACCAGCGACTCCGGAGTCGATGCGCAAGCCGGCCCCGCTGGGGTGGCACCGCTGACGTTCATTCGCCGGCTGGCCTGTGTCAACACGCAGCTGGAGCCCGTGCACGATGGGTCGTGTGCGCACTTTCAGACCGTGCCCGCCGATGGGTACGCCCACCACCCTTACGAGCGCAACGCTTCGCCGTGGATGCCCTCCGGCCCGCAGCAGGCGGACTGGTCCCAGATGGGAGACGTGCCGCGGCTCCAGGGGCTGTTGGACGAACTCGTGGCGAAGCATCGACTCGCGCCGGGGGCCCAGAGCCTGTGGCTGACTGAGCAGGGCTACGGCTCGAACGGCGAGCTCACCGACATGCGGTGGACCGAGGCCCAGCAGGCGCAGCTGAATGCAGTGTCCGAGTACCTGGCCTGGCACGACGGACAGGTCGCGTCCTTCTCCCAATTCCTACTCGCCGACACGCTGACCAATGAAACCCTGGCTCTGCGCGTCAGGACGGGAAATCCGCACGCCAGGCTGCCCGGCGCCTGGACGACGGGATTGCTCCGTGAGAGCTTTACGCCGAAGCCCGCCCTGTGGATGTTCCGCTCACCGGTCGTCGCCCGGGTCGTCGATGTGCCCGCCGCGCTGTTCGCCGCTGGGATGGCGACCACCCTCGCCGGCGCTCCGTCCAGGCTGCTTGACGTGTGGGGGCACGCCCGGCCCACGCGCTCGCCGACCCTCGTGGAGGTACAAGTCTCGAGCGACGGCCGGGCCGGCTTCCAGCCCGCGGCGGGCACGGCCACCGATGCAAACGGGATCTTCGAGCTGTCCCTTGCCATGCCATCGAGTCCGCAGGCGGAGGTACGGTTCCGGTGGCTGGCGGCCGACGGCAGCTGGCAGACATCCCCCCCGACGCGGCTGATTTACATGGGTGGGTGAAAACTTCAGCTCTCCGGCACGTTCCAGCCGAAGTAGACCTCAGCCCGGTGGATCTGCTCGCCGTCGAAGGTGAGCACCTCGGTGTTCACGCCCGCGGTCCCGTCCGGCTTGATCAGCTTGTAGGTGACGATCACCTCTTCGCCTGACTCGAGCAGCCGCAGGAAGGAGAAACGCTGCCCGCGGCCGGCGCCCGGCCAGCAGCGTTCAAAGTATCCGGCGCGATCCAGATCAGGATCGAGCGGGCTGGAGAAGCGGAAGTCAGCGCTCAACGCCCGCTCGACGGCTTGCCGGTCCCCGGCGGCGAACGCTTCGTACATGTTCTGGGCTCGCTGCTGATTGTCGATAGGCAAAGACTCCTCCATCACGAGTCGGGTTGACCCAAGTAGACCGTCCTGGCCCCCTCCAGCCTCACAGTAGGCTTCCGCCTGGCGGCACGACCCACAGCTTCCGAGCGTGCTCCTGAGCTGCCTGCGGCCCAAGATCCGCCACGGTGGCCGCGCCGGCACTCTCCATCGCGGCACCGAGTGCGGTCCAGCCGCGGGCGACCGAGCCGACCCGCGCAGTTGGACCCCAGCCCGTCGCGGCCGCCAGCTCGCCGGCTCGCCGCTTCACGTCCTCGACGGTGAACTCGCCAAACGGCTTGTAGCGGTCGGCGGCGTAAACGGGCGTGGAGAGTGCGTCGACCTCGCTCATGACAGCCCCCATTTCGGCATCCCTGACAGACCGCCGTTGCGAATCGCCCGCTCGGTGTCTCGCGAGCGGCGGGTGATCGGATATGGCGGCATCGCCCAGGGGTTCGGGGCAATCGTCCCGTAGTGCTCTCGCAGGTAGGCCGTCAGGTCGCCGCGGTGGGCGGCACAGGCGTAGCGCCGCGGTCCGAGCGGACCTCCACCGTGCCAGGTCAACCAGCGTCCGGGCGGGACGTCGAGGTACTCCCCGAAAACCAGTTCCCGGAGCTGATGCTCCAGCGTCAGCTGCGTCTCCGGATCGGGACCGGTGTCACAGAACTGGCACCTGAAGATGACTCGGGTCGGCAACCTTCGGTCCTCACTCAGTGCCTGCGGTGTCCGGGGCCGGCATCGGCCAGCTGATCGATGCGGGCGGTCACCGGCTCGATCATCGAGGCGAGCTGATCATCGAGGCTGCCGTGCAGGTGCCACTCGTCACCCTGCCCGGTGACCAGCTCCGCACGCGAGAGGCGAGCCAGGGCGTGTGAGACGGAGGGTCGCTCGGCGCCGACCAGGCGACCCAGCAGCTGGTGGGTGAGCGGGATCGGTAGCAGGATGCCTCCCGGCTCGACCTTGCCCCAGCGAGCCGAGAGATGCCACAGCAGCAGCGCCAGCCGCACCTCGAGCCGTGGCTGCGAGGTGATCGCCCGCTGGACGTTGAGGTTCCGGGTCCGCCGCTCGGTGCGTCGCAGCAGTGCCTGCATGATCTGAGGCCACGGACGCACCCGCTCGGAGAACGACGCGTCGAGCACCGCGAAGCGCACCGGCACCAGCGCGCGCCAATCGATCTCGCAGGCCAGCAGGTCCTCGAACGCATCCTGGCGTGGCTCGACGAGATCCCCAGCGCCCAGCAGCTCGGTGGCGATCCGGCCGCCCACCCGGACGTTCACCGCCAGCACGCCTTCGAGCACCAGGACGCCTGGGCCTTCCGAGGCTATCGCCAGCGACTCGTTCAGTCTGACCTGGCCGGTGTCGACGTCAAACGTGTTCGCCGTGACCGCTGGCCTGGCGGCCAGGCGCATGCGGAGGTCAAGCTCTTCGGCGAGGTCTACATCGAGATCGAGAAGATACTGATACGACGATGGGCTTTGGCGAGCCCGAGGTCTCGGGGTCCACGGCGAGTGGACGTCATGCTCCTGCCCAAAGTTCAGCTCAACCTCCACGTCCAGGACATCGCCGGACGACCTTCCGGTTGTGTGCAGACACGCGCGTTGGGAGTCTAGCCCCGACGGCGCACCGAGTGCCAACTTCAACCAGAGCGGCCAAAGGTTGTAACCTTGGTTACCGTCACCTCCGTTACCGGCTGCTTCCGAGTGCCGAAGCCCGGTGATAGAACGCACTCCGACGGGAGCTGTCCTCAGATGAACCTGGGGGGCGACCGGCTGAGAGGAGAGAAGGCGAACTATGTGTTTGGCGATTCCAGGGCAGGTGATTGAGCTCGTCGACGCCGCCAATCAGATCGCCAAGGTTGATGTCGTCGGGGTGCGGCGCAACATCAACGTGAGTCTGCTGATGGACGACGGCGTGGGTGCGCAGCCGGGGGATTGGGTGCTGATTCACGTCGGCTTCGCCCTTTCGAAGGTGGACGAGGAGGAGGCGCACGCGACGCTCCGGCTGCTCGAGCAGATGGGCGCCGACTACGAGCAGGAGCTGGAAGAGCTCAAGGCCAGTGTGATCGAATGATCGACGCCGCCGACGCTACCGCTTGCCGGGCTGGCGACGCGCACTGCATCACCTGCAGCGACGAGGGGATCGCGATGGAGGTGATCGAGCTGAGGGGCGCAAACGTGCTCTGCCGTGACGAACTCACCGCGGAGCACGTCGTCGCGGCCGATCTCGTGTGCCCGGTCGCCCCCGGGGACGTGCTGCTCGTGCACGCCGGTGTCGCGATCAGACGTCTCGAGCAGGCTGCCCGATGAAGTTCGTGGATGAGTTCCGTGACGCGCAGCTCGGCCAGGTCGTGGCCGGGGAGATCCTCTCCGAGATGGACCCGGGCCGCCATTACAAGGTGATGGAGGTGTGCGGCGGGCACACCCACTCGATCTACAAGTACGGCATCGATGATCTGCTCCCATCGAACGTCGAGCTGGTCCACGGACCGGGCTGCCCTGTCTGCGTGATCCCGATGGGCCGGGTCGACGACGGCATCGCCGTAGCCCGCAACGACGGCGTGATCTTCACGTGCTTCGGCGACATGATGCGGGTGCCGGGATCGGAGATCACCCTGATGGACGCCAAGGCCCAAGGGTGCGACATACGGATGGTCTACTCGCCGCTGGATGCGTTGCGGATCGCCCGGGAGAACCCCGACCGCGAGGTGGTGTTCTTCGCCATCGGTTTCGAGACCACCGCTCCCTCGACCGCGCTGACGCTCAAGCGGGCCAAGGCCGAGGGGATCCGGAACTTCTCGTGCGTCTGCAACCACGTCACGATCGTCCCACCGCTGCGGGCTCTGCTCGAGTCTCCCGATCTGCGCCTCGACGGGTTCATCGGCCCCGGCCACGTGTGCACGGTGGTCGGCGCACGGCCTCTGGAGTTCATCCCCCAGGATTACGGGCGGCCGGTGGTGATCTCCGGCTTTGAGCCGCTGGACATCCTGCAATCGATCCTGATGATCATTCGGCAGTTGCGCGACGGCCGCCGGGAGGTCGAGAACCAGTACACCCGGGTCGTGCCGCACGAGGGCAATCTCCGAGCGCTCGAGGTGATGGCGGAGGTGTTCGAGGTGCGCCCGCACTTCGAGTGGCGTGGGCTCGGCTTCATCTCGCAGAGCGGGCTCCGCCTGTCCGATGCCTATCGTGATTTCGACGCCGAGGCCCGCTTCGAGGTGCCCGGCGTCCGTGTGGCTGATCCCAAGGCGTGCCAATGCGGCGAGGTGCTCAAGGGCGTCATCAAGCCATGGGAGTGCAAGGTGTTCGGCACGGCATGTACGCCGGAGCACGCCATTGGCACCTGCATGGTTTCCCCGGAAGGTGCCTGCGCCGCGTACTACAACTACGGCCGCTTCGCCCGCGAGCGGGAAGTCGTATGAGCGAGACGGGCTCGGTCGTCACCGGACGGGAGCAGCGGGTGCTCGAGATCATCGAGACGGCACGCGCCAAGCGAGCCCGTTTTCGCGAGAAGCAGATCACGCTCGCCCACGGAGCCGGTGGCAAGGCCACGCAGACTCTGATCGAAGGGCTCCTGGTTCCGGCGTTCGCTCCGGACGGCACCGGCTCGCTGCCCGCGATGGCTGATGCCGGCGCAGTCAACATCTCGGGGACGCGCCTGGCCATGACCACCGACAGCTTCGTGGTCAAGCCATTGCGGTTCCCGGGCGGCTCGATCGGCGAGCTGGCGGTCAACGGCACCGTCAACGACCTCGCCATGGCCGGGGCGCGCGCGGTGGCGCTGACCGTGTCGATGATCCTCGAGGAAGGACTCGACTCCGAAGTGCTCCGTGCCGAGGTGCAGGCGATCGCCCGCGCGGCGGCGGCGGCCGGGGTAGAGATCGTCGGCGGCGACACGAAGGTCGTCGAGCGGGGGGCCGCGGACGGGATGTACCTCTGTACCACCGGCGTCGGCGCCATCGATCCGCGCTCGCAGATGGCCACCGACGCGATCCGGCCGGGAGACCGGATCCTCGTCTCGGGCCCGATCGGGGAGCACGGAACGGCGATCATGTTGGCGCGCAACCAGTTCGACCTCGATGCTGATGTCGAATCGGACACGTGCTCTCTGTGGCCGGCGGCCGACGCGCTGCTCGGTGCCGTCGGCGAGTACCTGCACTGCATGCGGGATGCGACGCGCGGGGGGGTGGCCTCGGTCCTCAACGAGCTGGCCCGCGCCTCCGGCGTTGCGATTGTCGTCCGCGAGGCGCAAGTACCGGTGTCCCCGGTGGTGGCCGCGGCGGGGGAACTGCTTGGCATCGATCCGATGTACATCGCCAACGAGGGGCGCTTGGTCGCCTTCGTGGCACCCGAGCGGATGGACGAGGCGTTACAAGCTTTGCGGAAGGTGACGGGTAGCGAAGGGGCGGTTGAAATCGGCGAGGTGAGACGGGAACCACCCGGGATGGTGTTGGTGGAGACAAGCTTCGGCGGCAGGCGAGTGATGGACCAGCTCGTGGGCGACCCGCTGCCGCGCATCTGTTGAGAGCGGGAGATCGAGAGGAGCATCGATGGCGACCAGAATCGAATACGCACCGAATCAGCACGCGACGGAGCAGGTCACGGCCCACGTGCTGTGGATGACGATCGGACTCTCCTGCGAGGGGGATTCAGTCGCCATGACCTCGGCGACCAACCCGAGCCTCGAGGACATCATCCAGGGCGTGATCCCCGGCATGCCGAGGGTCGTGATCCACAATCAGGTGATCGCCTTTGAGGTCGGGGATGAGTACATCCAGGCCTGGTATGACGCCGAGGCGGGCAAGCTTGATCCGTTCGTCCTGGTGATCGAGGGATCGGTCGGCAACGAGGAGATCAACGGCGAGGGCCATTGGACGGGGTTCGGGGTCAACCCGGCGAATGGTCAGCCGATCACGCTGAACGAGTGGATCGACCGGCTGGCGCCGAAGGCCGCCGCGGTCGTGGCGGTGGGGACCTGCGCGACGTACGGTGGGATTCCGGCGATGAAGAACAACCCCACCGGAGCCATGGGTGTGCCGGACTACCTGGGCTGGAAGTGGCGCTCGAAGGCGGGACTGCCGGTCGTCTGCATCCCGGGGTGCCCGGCTCAGCCGGACAACATGACCGAGACCCTGATGTACCTGGTCTTCCATCTGGCGGGAATGGCGCCGGCGCCGGAACTCGACGAGCAGCTGCGACCTAAATGGTTGTTCGGTCGCACCGTGCGCGAGGGATGCAACCGCGCCGGTTTCGTCGAGGAGGGCAACTTCGCCACCGAGTACGGATCCGACCACCGCTGTCTGGTTAAGCTCGGTTGCAAGGGACCGGTGGTCAAATGCAATGTTCCGGTCCGCGGCTGGGTCAACGGCGTCGGCGGTTGTCCGAACGTCGGCGGCATCTGCATGGCGTGCACGATGCCGGGATTCCCGGACAAGTACATGCCGTTCATGGATCCGGACAAGTGGGGAGCCGCGGCGGCGAACGTCGAGCGCTTCAGCTACGGCCTGCTGTTCAGGTACTTCCGCGAGCACAACATCAAGAACAAGTACGACGTTGAACTTGAGTGGCGGCGTCGAGGGCCGGCCCTCACGACCGGTTATCAGAAGCGCTGGTAGCCGCCGAGCCCGTCCCGAGACCAAGACTTTTCAAGGAGAACCAATGGCCACAGTTGAGACCCCCGCACAGCAGAAGGTCGTCGTCAAGGAGATGTCCTGGGATCCGATCACCCGGATCGTCGGCAGCCTCGGCATTCACACGGAGATCGACTTCTCCAACCGCAAGGTGAACAAGTGCTACAGCACGTCGATGGTGTTTCGCGGCTTCGACATCTTCATGAAGGGCATCGACCCGCGCGACGCTCACTTCATCACCAGCCGGATCTGCGGCATTTGCGGTGACAACCACTGCACGGCTTCGTGCCTGAACCAGAACATGGCCTACTCGGTCAAGCCGCCGCCGCTCGGCGATCTCGCCTTCAACCTGGCGGAGTCCGCGGACTTCATGTTCGACCACGCGATCTTCAACGACTGCATGGCGAACGTCGACTTCTGCGAGCAGATGGTGAAGGACACGAACCCGACGCTGCTGGCCAAGGCCGAGAACACCTCGTCCCCTCATAAGGACATTCACGGCTATCAAACGATCGCCGACATCATGCGGGCGCTGAATCCGTTCACCGGCAGCTTCTATCTGGAGACCCTCCAGGTGGCTCGCTACACGCGGGAGATGTCTTGCCTGCTCGGCGGCCGGCACACGCACCCGTCGACGATCATGCCGGGAGGCTGCAGCGCCGACATCACCCATCAGACGCTGACCGACTACTACGTGCGGCTGATGCGCTACATCGACTACGTGAAGCGCACCGTGCCGATGCACGACGACCTGTACGACTTCTTCCTGACCGAGCTGCCGGGTTACGACATGGTCGGCTTCCGGGAGACGAACCTGGTCAACTGGGGCTGCTTCGACGACCCCGACTACGTCGACTACGACTACAAGACGATGACCGAGTGGGGTCGCAAGCGCTACGTCACGCCGGGCGTGGCGATCAACGGCGAGCTGATCAGCACCGATCTCGTCGAGATCAACCTGATGATCCGGATCCTGCTGGGCAGCTCGTACTTCGACGGGTGGGAGAACGAGCCCACGTTCGTCACCCACGATCCGCTCGGCAACCCAGTGGACAAGAACCACCCCTGGAACAAGCAGACACTGCCCAAGCCGCAGGCGCGTGACTTCGCCGACAAGTACAGCTGGGTTGTCTCACCGCGCATCTACGACAAGCGCACCGACACCCATGTCTGCTGCGACACCGGCGGCGGCCCATTCGCACGGCAATGGTGCACGGCCAAGGCCGGTCTGGTCGACTTCGGCTACCTGAAGGCGACCGGCCATTCGATCCAGATGGTGCTGCCGAAGTCGGCCGCGATGCCGGAGATGGAACTCGAGTGGCACGTCCCGGAGAAGTCGAACGCGGTCGAGCGCGACCGCGCCCGCAGCTACCACCAGGCCTACTCGGCGCTGACCGCGCTGCACTGCCTCGAGCGGGCGCTGAAGGAGGTCCGGGCGGGGCGGACGAAGAGCTGGAAGGAGTTCAAGGTCCCCGACGAGGCCGTCAGTGTCGGCTTCCACGAGGCCGCGCGCGGAGTGCTCTCGCATCACATGGTCATCCGCGACGGGAAGATCGCCAACTACCAGCCCTATCCGCCGACCCCTTGGAACGCGAGTCCACGGGATACCTTCGGTACTCCCGGCCCCTACGAGGACGCGGTGCAGAACACGCCGATCTTCGAGGAGAACGGCCCGGAGAACTTCAAGGGCGTCGACATCATGCGAGCGGTCCGGAGCTTCGATCCGTGCCTGCCGTGTGGGGTCCACATGTACACCGGTAAGGGCAAGGTCCGCAAGGTCATCCACACCCCGACGGGGCTCAGCTGAGAGCGGGTGAGCTAGAAAAGAGCGACAGAATGGCCACCGACATCCATCCCGGCGAGCTGCTCGACCGGGTACAGCAGCTGAGTGCCCAGGTCGATGAGCTCGCGGACGCAAGCGCACGGGAGCTCGCGCAGGAACTGGTGAGCGCGATCATCGCCATGTACGGCGACGGTCTCGGGCGCATCGTGGCGACCATCGAGTCGGCGCGCGACGCCGGCGCCACGATCCTCGACGAGCTCGCCCAGGATGGGATGGTGGCCAGTCTGCTGCTGATCCATGATCTGTATCCGGTCTCACTCGAGGACCGGGTACTGGAGGCGCTGGACACGGTGCGTCCGTACATGGAATCCCACGGCGGAAACGTCGAGCTGGTCTCCTTGGAGGAGGGCGTCGCCAAGCTCGTGCTGCAGGGCAGCTGCAACGGCTGCTCGGCATCGCGGGCGACGCTGGAGCTGGCGATCAAGCAGGCGCTCGATGAGCACGCCCCCGACCTTGCGGGGCTCGAGGTCGAGGGCGTGACCGAGCCGGCACCGCCCGGCGGTTTCGAGCTGCCGCTGGTGCAGTCGGGGTCGAGCGAGCTGCCGCTGGTGCACTCGGGTGCGAATGAGCTGCCGATGGCCCCCGAGCAGCCGGCCCGGTGGATTCCGCTGGATGGTCACGCCGAGCTCGGCGTGGGTGAGCTCCGCGCGCTTCAGGCTGACGGCGTGGCGCTCCTGCTGGCTCGGGTGAACGGTTCGCTGCTCGCCTACCGTGACAGCTGCGCGGCCTGCGGGGAACCGCTGCACGACGGGGAGCTCGACGGTGGCATGCTGCGCTGCGCCAGCTGTGGTGCGGACTTCGACCTCCCCCGGGCCGGCCGGGCCGCCGGCGGGGAGCCGCTCCAGCTGACGCCGGTCCCGCTGCTGGAGTCTGGCGGGATCCGGGTGGCAGTTTGAGCGAGCGCCTGGACTCCATGGTCACGGCACGCCGCCGCGCCGAGACGCTGGCCCGGATGCGTTCGATGGCGCAGACCGGAGCCATCCGCCCGGCGGATCGTCCACGGGCGGCGCCGGTCGAGCGCTGTGACATCTGTCATGCGCCGGTGCCCGACGACCACCGCCACCTGCTGCACCTCGACGAGCGGCGGATCATCTGCTCGTGCGAGGCCTGCTGGGCGTTGCACTCTGGCGATGCCGAGTACCGCCCCGCGGGCATGCGCACGTTGTGGTTGGAGGACTTCTTCTGCGATCCAGAGCTGTGGGGCCGCTTCCAGGTGCCGATCGGCCTCGCATTCTTCATGCGCAGCACGGTGACCGACGGCGTGGTGGCGTTCTATCCGAGCCCGGCTGGGGCGACGGAGTCGGAGCTGAGCCTGGACGCCTGGGATGCCCTGGTCGAGCGCAACCCGGTGTTGGCCGACCTCGAACCCGATGGCGAGGCGCTGGTGATCAACCGGCTCTCGGACCCGCATGCGTACGTGATCGCGCCGATCGACCAGTGTTACGCGCTGGTCGGGCTGATCAAGTCCAAGTGGGAGGGGATCTCCGGGGGGAACGCGCTGGCCGAGGCGGTCCCGCAGTTCTTCGCGGCGCTGAGGGCGCGGACCGCCGCCGCCTCCAAGGCCGCACGGTGAGCGTGCACGCCGAGTCTGAGCCGGGCGCGGCCGAGCACAACGAGGCGGAGCATCAGGGCCCGAGGCTTCCCGAGCCCGAGTTCTCGATCACCAGTGCGGCTCACCTGGCCTTCGCTGCCACGCCGACGATGATCTTCGCGGCCAGCGTGAGCGAGCCGACCGAGCACGAGATTCAATCGATCGCCCTGTCGGTGCAGCTGATGATCGACCCGGCCCGGCGCGGCTACGACCCGGAGACCCGTGAGCGGCTGGCCGAGCTGTTCGGGCCGCCCGCCAGTTGGACGCCGTCGACCCAGGGCCTGGCCTGGGCGCGGGTCTCGGCCGTGATCCCATCGTTCAAGGGCTCGGCGGTGTTCGCGATCGAGGTCCCGTGCACGTACGACCTTGAGGTGGCGGCGGCCAAGTACTTCTACGCGCTGGAAGACGGCTTCGTGCCCCTCAGCTTCCACTTCAACGGCAGCATCTTCTACCGGACCGCCGACGGGGCGCTCCAGATGCTGCCGGTTTCCTGGAGCGCCAGCGCGCAGTTTCAGATGCCGGTCCGCACCTGGCGGGAGATGATTGCCGAGCACTATCCGGGTGGGGGCTGGATCCGCCTGCACGAGCGGACCCTGGCCGCGCTCAACCAGCGTCGCTCCGCGCGCGGTCTGCCGAGCTTCGACGCCTGCATTGAGGAGTTGCTCGCGGATGGACCAGCCGATGCTTGAGGAGCTGGTCTCCTCGCTGCTCTACGAGGGCTACGCCCTCTATCCCTACACGCCGGGTGCGCTCAAGAACGCCACTCCCACGCCGTTCGGGATCGTCTATCCACCGGTCTACGCCGGCGAGTGCTCCGGCGCCTTCGATCACGCCCGGCTGGACTGCGTAGCGGAGCCGGAGCCGGACGCGAGACTGACCGCGACGCTCAGGTATCTCGCCCCCAGCGGCGAGCGCCATGAGGCAACCGAGCGGCGGGTGGAGCTTGGACCGGTGTCGATTGGCGAACGGGCGACGGTCGAGTTCCCGGGCGGACGCTTCACGCTGCGCTCGGAGGGCGTGGGGGACGACGGCCGCGCGCGGGTGCGCTCGTGCGTGCACAACACGGAGGATGTGAGCGGAGGACTGACCCGTGGCGAGGTCCTGGCCCATGCGCTGATCTCGACTCATGTGGTGATCCAGATCGCGGGCGGCAGGTTTGTCTCGCCTCTGGAGAGCGGCCACGACAGTGTCAACATCTGGCCCGTCCTGGCCACCCCGGCCGACGACGCGATTCTCGGTGCCGCGATCGTGCTGCCCGATCACCCGCAGATCTCGCCGGAGAGTCACGGCAACCTGTTCGACAACACCGAGATAGAGGAGGCGCTGGTGCTTCACGTGCATGCGCTCAGCGATTCCGAGCGCGCGCAGGCCGCGACTCAGGATCCGGCGGTGCGGGCGATGCTCGAGCGAGCTCTCGCCGCCACCCCGCAGGACATCATTGCCCTTCATAGCGGGCTCAAGGAGGTCGACAATGGTTAGCGGACCAAGCCCGGCGCCGTTCCCCGGCGGCGCGGATAACAATCCCGGCGAGGCCCACGCGACCGTCGACGGCGTCCGGTTCGAGCGCGGGGCCACCTTGATCCTGCGGCCCGGTACCGATCGCGACCCCTACGACAAGATGCTCGACGGCCGACGAGCCACGCTCGAGCGCATCTACGTGGATTTCGACGATCGCGTATACCTGGCGGTCACCGTGGACGACGACCCGGGTCAGGAGTTGATGCGTGAGACCGGGCGCTATTTGTTCTTCTTCGCCAACGAGGTGCAGACACCATGACAGAGACTGTTCAGCGAACCACCAAGCAGATCCTGGTAGCCGGCATCGGCAACGCCTGGATGCGCGACGACGGCTTCGGGGGTGAGGTCGCGAAGCTGCTCGAGTCACGTGAGCTTCCGGACGGCGTCCAGGTGATGGACTTCGGTTCCGGAGGTCTCGACCTGGCCTACGAGGTGATGCGCGGCTACGACGCCCTGATCCTGATCGACGTCAGCCGCCAGGGAGAGAAGCCGGGCACGCTGTACGTGATGGAAGCCGACCGCGATGACGTCGACGGACAGGTTGAGGACGGCCAGATGCTGGATCCCCATGGGATGGACCCGGAGACGGTATTGCGCTTCGTCAAGTACGTCGGCGGCTGGCCGGGCCGGGTGTTCGTCGTCGCCTGCGAGCCGGAGATCGTCGAGGACGTTGGTTTCGGCCTCAGCGACGCGGTGAGCGGATCACTCGGGCGGGCTGCCGACGTGGTGCTGGAGACGATCGAAGAGCTCCGCGCCGACCCCGCCAATGCATGAGCTGTCCGTCGCCAGTGCGGTCCTGAACACGGCGGTCAAGCACGCCGGCTCTCGCGGCGTGACGGTGGTCAGCCTACGCGTGGGCAAGCTCCGGCAGGTCGTGCCTGACTCGCTGCTGTTCTACTTCGAGATTGTCGCCCGGGACACCGTCTGCGAAGGCGCGCGGCTGGAGTTGACAGAGATCGACGCGCGTCTGGGCTGCTCGAGTTGCGCGCAGGAGTGGCAGCCGGAGATTCCCGCCTTTCGCTGTCCGCGCTGCGAGTCGGCGGACGTGCAGGTGCGCTCCGGCGAGGAACTGGAAGTGGACTACATCGAAGTCGAAGACGAGGAGACGGCATGCATCGCACCAAGGTGAGGGTTGTCGAGGACGCACTCGACGCCAACAACACGATCGCGCGCGCCAACCGGGACGACTTCGATCGCCACGATGTCAGCGTGGTGAACCTGATGAGCGCGCCGGGAGCGGGGAAGACGACCCTGCTCGAGCGGACTCTGGCTGAGCCGCTGGGCGACGTCCGCGTTGGTGTGCTCGAGGGCGATGTCCAGGGTTCGTTCGATGCCGATCGGCTGGCCAGCCTGCACGTGCCGGTGACCCAGTTGAATACCGATTCGGGGTTCGGAGGCGAGTGTCATCTCGACGCGAACATGGTCCGCTCGGCCATGCCTGCGCTGCCGCTGCACGACATCGACCTGTTGATCATCGAGAACGTCGGGAATTTGGTTTGTCCCGCAGAATTCAGAGTGGGCGAAGACGTGCGGGCGATGGTCTGCTCGGTCACCGAGGGCGAGGACAAGCCGATGAAGTATCCGCTCATGTTCCGCACCTACGAGGTCGTCGTCATCAACAAGATCGACCTGCTTCCGCACCTGGATTTTGATCTCGACAAGTTCCTCTACTACCTGGATCAGGTGAACCCCGGCGCCCAGCGGATGCTGGTCAGCGCCCGCACGGGGGAGGGTGTGGAGGCGTGGCGCGAATGGTTGCTGGCCGTATCCGAGCGAGAGCAGGCGCTCGCTTGACCCAGACGGCACTCACCCCGGACGCTGCTGCCTGCCTGGAGACGCTGCTGGCTCAGCGCACCGAGGGCAACCAGCGCTTCTTCGCCCAGGAGGCGGAGCGACTGGCCCGGCTCTGCCACCTGATGGCGGAACGCTTCGCGCGGGGTGGACGGCTGATCGCCTTCGGTCGCTCGCCGGCCGACCGCTCAGACGCGCGGCACGTGGCGGTGGAGTTCGTGCATCCGGTGATCGTCGGCAAGCGCGCTCTGCCGGCCATCGGGCTGGCCGGCGAAGGCGGAGATCTGCGCAGCCAGGTCGGGCTGATCATCGGGGCGGAGGACATCGCAATCGCGTTCGGGGCCGACCGGGACGGAGGCGAGGCCGCCGCCGCGGTCGCGTTGGCGCGGGAGCGAGGCTGCCTGACCATCGCCTTCGCGCCCGCGGGTGCCGAGTGGGAGTTCGTGCCACCGAGCGACGACCAGCAGGTGCGCCAGGAACTGATCGAGACCCTCTATCACGTGTTGTGGGAGCTGGTGCATGTGTTCTTCGAACATCGGGGGCTGCTCAGCGGGCGAGATAAACCGCGGTCCCACGACGCCGGCGCGTCCAGCTTTCTCTACCCGTTCCTCGCCGAGCGCGAGGACAACCTCGATCAGGTCCTCGATGACGTGCGCCGCTCGGTGCTGATGAAGTCCGAGGACGTCGGAGCCCTCCGAACCCAGACGCTGACCGAGAACGGGCCGGCGTTGATCGCGGCGGCCGAGGCTCTGCTCGGCAACCTGCGGCGCGGCGGGACGCTGCTCGCGCTGGGCAACGGCGGCTCCGCGACCGACGCGATGGACGCCGTGGCCGACTTCCGGACGCCCGGCCCAGGAGCGTCCGCCGGCTGGCCGGCGATCGACCTCACCGAGGACACCGGGATCATCACCGCGATCGCCAACGACATCGGTCCCGAGGCGATCTTCTCGCGTCAGGTCATCGCCTACGGCCGCAGCGGCGACGTGCTGCTCGCGCTGTCCACCTCGGGCAACTCGGGCAACATGATCGAGGCGCTGGCGGAAGCCCGCCGCCGTGGGATGGTGACGATCGCGATGGTGGGCTACGACGGTGGCCAGGTGTACGCCGAGGGGCTCGCCGACCATGTGATCGTGACGCGCTCCCAGCACATCCCCCGGATCCAGGAAGCACAGGCCAGCGCGTACCACGTGCTCAGGGAGCTGGTCGGGTGAGCGTGACAGCCGACCCCGCTGTCCGCTCCCGCATCCGCATCCGCGTGTCCGGGACGGTTCAGGGCGTCGGGTTCCGGCCGTACGTGTATCGGTTGGCCTCGCAGCTCGCACTCGACGGCTACGTGCTCAACGATGCACAGGGTGTGCTGCTCGAGGTCGAAGGACCCCTCGCGGCGGTCGACGGTTTCCTCGCGCGTCTGGGCCCGGACGCCCCGCCGTTGGCGACGGTTGAGCGGGTGGTGTGCGAGCGACTCGAGCCGGTTCACGAGGACGGGTTCAGGATTCTCTCCAGCCCACGGGGTCAGGTTCCGGACGCCCCGGTCGCGGTCGATAGCGCCACCTGCGAGGACTGCCTGCGCGAGCTGGCGGATCCCCGCGACCGGCGCTATCGCTATCCGTTCATCAATTGCACCAACTGCGGGCCCCGCTTCACCATCGTCCGCGGGATCCCCTACGACCGGCCGTTCACCACGATGGCGGGGTTCGCGATGTGTCCGGCCTGCCAGTCGGAATACGACGATCCCGCCGACCGCCGCTTCCATGCGCAGCCGAACGCGTGTCCGCAGTGCGGTCCATCGGCGCGGTTGCTGGATCGCGCCGGCGTGGCGGTGCCGGCGGCGCCGGGCACCGACCCGGTGCGTACGGCCGCGATCGCGCTGGGCGAAGGGATGATCCTGGCGATCAAGGGGATCGGCGGCTACCACCTGGCCGCTCGTGCCGATGATGAGCGCGCGGTCGCCCGTCTGCGGGCTCGCAAGCACCGCGAGGACAAGCCGTTCGCCCTGATGGCCCGGGATCTCGCCGCGGCGGAGCGCCTGGTCCTGCTCGGCGAGCCCGGGCGCCGGCTGCTCCTCTGTGCGCAGCGACCGATCGTGCTGGCGCCGCGGCGCAGCACTGCCGGCGTCGCCGGCTCGGTGGCGCGCGGAGCCGGCGGGCTCGGCGTGATGCTCCCGTATTCCCCGCTTCACCACCTGCTGCTGGCCGACTGCGACTCGGCGCTGGTGCTGACCAGTGGCAACGTCTCCGACGAGCCGATCGCCTTCCGTGACGAGGACGCGGGACAGCGCCTCGGCGCGATCGCCGACCTGTTCCTGGTTCACGACCGCCCGATCGAGACGCGGACCGACGATTCGGTCGTCCGGGTGGTGCAGGTGGCGGGGGAGCCCCGGATGGTCACGCTGCGGCGCTCGCGCGGGTACGTCCCGAGCAGCCTGCCGTTACCGGGTGTTGGGGCCAAGCGTCCACTGCTGGCCTGCGGGGCGGAGCTGAAGAACACGTTCTGCGTGGCCAAAGGCGAACGTGCGTGGATAAGCCACCACATCGGGGACCTACGGAACGTGGAGACACTCAGATCGTTCTCGGAGGGCGTCGAGCACTTCCAGCGCCTGTTCGCCGTCGAGCCGCAGCTCGTGGCCTACGACCTGCACCCGGACTATCTGTCGACGAAGTACGCGCTCGAGCGCGACGGGGTGGAGCTGCTGGGAGTGCAGCACCATCACGCCCACATGGCCGCGTGCCTGGCCGAGCACGGCGAGCTGGGGACCGCGGTCGGCGCGATCTTCGACGGAACCGGCTATGGCGAGGACGGGACGGTGTGGGGAGGGGAGATCCTGTGCGGCGACATCGGATCGTTTCGCCGGGTCGGCTCGCTGCACCCCGTTCGCCTCCCCGGCGGAGCGCAGGCGATCCGGCAACCTTGGCGAATGGCCTGTGCGTGGCTGCAGGAGTCGGCCGGCACGCCCCCCCTGCCTCCTGTCACGCTCCGGGACCAGGTGGACTCCGAGCGCTGGAGCCGCGTGGCGCAGCTGGCTCGGACGGGCCTGGCCTCCCCTCAGACCACCAGCGCCGGGCGCCTGTTCGACGCGGTGGCGGCGCTCTGCGGACTGCGCCCGGAGATCAACTACGAGGGTCAGGCGGCGATCGAGCTGGAGGCAGCCTGCGACCCGCACGAGCGGGGGTCCTATCCGATGCCCGTCACGCGCCAGGGCGACGCGATCGTGATCGACCCGCGGGAGACGATCGCGGCGGTCAGCGCCGACGTCGGCGCGGGAGCGTCAGTTGGCACCGTTGCAACGCGCTTTCACCGGGCAATGGCGCGCGGCACCGTGGAGGCCTGCACGCTCGCGGCCTCCGCCTGCGATGCGGAGATCGTCGTCCTGTCAGGAGGCGTGTTCCTCAACCAGCGCCTGCTCGAGGCCGTGTCCGCGGGCTTGAGTGCTCGCGGTCTGCGGGTACTGACGCCGGAGCTCGTGCCGGCCGGCGACGGCGGCATCTCTTACGGGCAGGCCGCCGTGGCGGCCTGGAGGACCGCCTTGTGAGCCGGGGCGAGAGGGCCTTCCTTACACCAGCTCGTTGACGCAGGGTGCTCTCAATTACCAGTCGATTGCATTAGCGCGGACGCCTTTGTAGCGTCCTCCAGGCCGCTCGGAATGAGAGCGCTGGAGAAAGGACGAAGCTGATGGAGGTGCCGCCTATGTTGGTGCCGCCAGCGTCGCGGTGGGTGCGAATCCGAGGGTCGATGACGCCGACGGAGTGGCGCCACGCGGGCTGGATGGCGGCGGTGATCGCCGGACTGCACGTGGTCGGGTTCGGGATCCTGATCTTGGTCGTGGCTCCTCACAGGTACAGCCTCGGTTCGTCGGGCACTTTCGCGATCGGGACTGGAGTGACGGCCTACACGCTCGGTCTCCGCCACGCGTTCGACGCCGACCACATCTCGGCGATCGACAACACCACGCGGAAGTTCATGAGCGAGGGCAAACGGCCGCTGAGCGTCGGGTTCTTCTTCTCGCTCGGGCACTCGACGATCGTGTTCACGCTCGCATTCCTGATCGCGATCGGTGTCAAGGCGTTAGCGGATCCGGTGCGGAATAGCGGCTCGACGCTGCACAAGGCGACAAACGTCATCGGGACTACCGTGTCGGGAACTTTCCTCTACGTCATTGCCACCCTGAACATCATCATTCTCGTCAGCATCCTGAGGATCTTCTTCGAGATGCGGCGCGGAAAGTACGACGAGGAGCAGCTCGAGAAGGAGCTGAATTCCCGGGGTCTGATGAACCGGCTGTTTGGGAAGCGCCTGAACAAGATCCAGGAGCCGTGGCAGATGTACCCGGTGGGATTGCTCTTCGGCTTGGGATTCGACACCGCGACGGAGGTCGCTCTGCTAGTGATCGCCGGTAGCGCCGGGGCAGCCGGTCTGCCGTTCTACGCAATCATCTGCCTGCCGATCCTGTTCGCCGCGGGCATGTCCTTGCTCGACACGATCGATGGGTCATTCATGAACTTCGCCTACGGCTGGGCGTTTTCCAAACCGGTCCGGAAGGTTTACTACAACATCACGATCACCGGGCTATCGGTCGCGATCGCGCTGTTCATCGGCACCATCGAGCTCGTCGGCGTGCTCACCCAGAAGCTCGGATGGACAGGCTCCGTCGCCGATTGGTTTCAGAACTTCAACATCAACACGGCGGGGTTCATCATCGTTGGCATGTTCGCCGCCACGTGGGTGCTCTCGCTCGCGGTTTGGCGCCTTGCTCGCATCGAGGAGCGATGGAGTTCCGGGATGGAGCAGGCTGCGGCAAGATCAGCGGCAAAAGCTGACGTCTGATCGTGACGGTCGCAGCGCACACGCCGCCGCTCACGTTCGACACCATCGAAGAGGCGATCCGAGCTGTTCGCAAGGGCGGCATGCGGCTCTCGACCGCGCGTCGGCTCGTGCTTGAGGCCCTGTTCTCCGCCGAAGGCCCGGTTTCCGCGGCGCACCTGGCCCATAGGCTCTCGATCGACGAGTCCTCGGTTTACCGGAACCTCGAGGTGCTTGAGCGGCACGGACTGATCCGCCACGTCCATCTTGGCCACGGACCCGGCCTCTACGTACTCGTCGGACGCCACGAGGTCGAATACCTGTACTGCGAGCGCTGCGCCAAAGTTACCGCCGCAACGCCCGATCAGCTCGACGGGACGCGCGAGACAATCAGAGCCGAGTTCGGCTACGAGGCGCGCTTCACCCACTTTGCGATCGTCGGACTCTGCGAGCGCTGCGCAGCCCAGAGGTCTGGCGTCAGCGAGGAATGCGTCCCCGCTGTCCATGAGAATCTGCACAGCCACGGCGACCACGTGCACTCGCACCCCGACGCGCATGACTCCTTGGCGGCTGCCCTTAGGCCTATGAAGCGACTCGGCTGATCCGGAACGCCGCGCGATACTCCTCGCCCGGTCTCAGGACGGACAGTCCTTCGCCGCTGCGCAGCGCGTTGGTCGGCGCCGTCATCGGCTCAAAGCAGATGTAGTCACGCCCCGGGGGAGCGTAGACCTGGGCGTACGGGTAACCGTCCAGCAGCTCAAGCGCTATGCCCCGGCCGGGAGCCGGGGCGCGGCTGGTGAACCGGGCCGGGGACTCGCTCACGCTGAGCCCGTCGTCCCAGCTCGTCTGGGCCAGCTCGAAGGTCGTCGGCCCCAGCGCCTCGCGAGCGCCGGTGGGAATGCTCAGCTCATCGAGCAGCAGTCGCTCGCAGGCGGGCAGCGTCACGCCGGTGTCCTCCCGGAGGGAGCTCGGCAGGCGCAGATAGGGGTGAAACCCAAAGGTGATCGGCACGCTGTCCCGGCCCGTGGCACGGACGAACACCGCGACGGTGAGCGCGCCGGTTGCGACCTCGGCCTGCAGCTCCACCTCGTGCCGGTACGGGTACAGCGCCAGCAGCTGCTCGGAGCCCCAGTCCAGACGGGCCGTGAGCGTGCTGCCAGACACCGCCGCCTCCCATTCCATCAGGCGCGGGATCAAGCCATGAATCGGCAGACCGTTGGGATCATGCGCGAGCTGTTGCGGATCCTCCGGCAGCACGACCCTGCGCCCGGCCGCCTCGTAGTTGGACTCCGCCAGCCGGTTGGCCCACGGATACAGCAGGGGGATCCCCATCGTCTTGCCGCGCTGGGCGTAGGCGTCGAGTCCGCGGCCGAGGTCGAGCAGTTCCTCCCCGCCGTGGCGCAGCGAGCAGCACACCATCCCGGCCGAGGGGGCGAACGTCGCCGTGCTGGCACCATCGGGCGAGCTGACGTCGACCGTGGCGATGCTCACGCTTCTGCCTCCACACGCTCGGCGAGGCGCTCGGCAAGACGGGAATGTCGCCGACCCGTGTCGGGAGTCCGCGCCGCCCGGGCGATCACGTCGGGCGTGCCCACGATCACCGTGGCCAGCCTCGCTCGCGTGACTGCGGTGTAGAGCATCTCGCGGCGCAGGAAGAACGCACCGCCGGCGGCGTGGGCGACGATCACCGCCACCGGGAGCTCGATCCCCTGACCGCGGTGAACCGAGCAGGCGTAGGCCAGCCGCAGCCGGTCCGCCTCCTCCGGCGGGAGCCGGAACACCGTCTCCTCGGACCCCAGAATCAGAGCAGAGTCATCGTCGCCCCCGGTGCCCGAGGTCTCGTCGAGCAGTCGCAGCAGCGTCCCGTTCATCAGTCCCAGCTCGTGCAGGTTACGACCCGTCATCATAACCTTGTCACCCAGGCGCAGACGCCCGCCGCGGACCGGTGCCCCGTCCGGATTGAGCGCGTCGCGCAGGGCGTCGTTGAGGGCGTCGATCCCCAGCTCGCCCCTGTACACCGGCGCGAACACCTGGATCTCGCTGACCGGATCGACGTCGTAATGGGCTGGCAGACGCTCGCTGACCAGGGAGACGATCTCCTCACGCGCGGCGTGCGGATCGGCCCGGGTGATCAGGAACAGGTCGCGCCGCATGCCCTCGGTGGGGCTGAAGTCCGGCACCGCGCCACGGCGGATCGCGTGCGCGCCCTGGACGATCATGCTGCCGGCCGCCTGCCGGAAGATATGCGTCAGCGCCACCGCCGGCACGGACGGAGTGCTTACCAGCTCGGCAAACGGCTTGCCCGCGCCGACCGGCGCGAGCTGATCCGCGTCGCCGACGAGCACGACATGGGTGCCCGGCCCGACCGCGCGCAGCAGCGTGACCAGCAGCTCCAGGTTGGCCATCGAGGACTCGTCGACGATCAGCAGGTCACAGGGCAGCGGGTCCTCCTCGTCGTGCGTCGAGCCCTCGCCGGGGATCCACCCCAGCGCCGAGTGGACCGTGCGCGCCCGGATGCCGCTCGCCTCGGTCATCCTGATCGCGGCACGCCCGGTCGGCGCGACCAGCATCACCTTCGCCCCCTGCTGTGTGGCCGCGGTGGCGATCGTCCGGATCGATGCCGTCTTCCCGGTGCCGGGCCCACCGGTGATCAGCGAGAGCCGGTGGGAGAGCGCGTTGCGAACGCCGGCCTCCTGCTCGGCGGTCAGCTCCGGGCCTCCGGTCTGGGCCGCGGAGAGCTCCGGCTCCCCCAACCGCCCGCTGTGCTCGCTCCGAATCAGCTCCCGCACGCGTGCGGCCAGCTCCGCCTCGAGCGCGGCCGTCGCCGCACGGTAGACCCACGGGCCGGCCACGACGACATCGCCGGCCCGTGACAGCTCGCCGATGAGCTGGTCGGGAACTCCACCGCCGAGCAGCTCCTCGAGGGCCGGTACGAGCTCGTGATCGGGCAGGCACGTGCTGCCGCTGCGTTCCGCCTCGGACAGCACGTGCAGCATTCCCGCGCGCGCACGCGCGAGGGGATCCGTCAGCGCGCCGCCAGGAGCGAGCGCGCTGACTCCGCGAGCGATCCGGTCCGCGATCGCAAACCCCACCCCGAACACCCTCGTCAGCTCATAGGGCTGCTGGCTGACGATGCGGTGAGCCGTCGGGCCGTACTCGGTATGGACGCGCTTGACCAGGTAACCGAGCCCGTGCGGGGCGAGCATCAAATGCAGCTGGCGGGTCACTCGCATCCCGTTCCATGCCGATGCCGCCTCCGCGGCCCGCCCGGCGCGCAGCCCAACCGCCGCGAAGGTGGCCTCAGGGTCGCTGTCGATCGAGTCGATCACCTCGGCTGCGCCGTACCGCTCGACCAGCTTGGTTGCCCGCTTGACGCCGACGTGCTTGACCCGCCGGAGGTAGGAGATCAGCGTTTCGGCGTCGACCGGCGGCAGCGGCCTCGCCTCCGAGACCTTGACCTGGAGCCCGTACCGGCTGTCATCGACCCAAGTCCCGATCACCCGCGCGCGTTCGCGCTCCTCCAGATGGATCAACGGGCCGACGAGCACGACCGAGGCTCCTTCAGCGTCGGCCGCGTCGATCACTGCCCAGCCGGTGGTCTCGCTCGCGTAGCGGGTCCGGCGGATCGTGAGCACCGCGTCGAAGCTCTCCATGATTCCGAGCACGTTAGCCGTCCGGCGGGCGGCGGCGTTAGCGTGATCACAGAGATGGCACTCCGTCCGTGACGGAATCGGCGCCGTGGTGGTCGCGGCGCGGCGCGGCGCTCAGCGCTGCTCGGCGCGCCGGACCGCGGCTTCGATCCCTTCGCTGCCGATCAGATGCTGGAAAGTCCTCACCAGCGGGCGGATCGCCCTGACCCCGAGCCGCCCCTGGGTACCGACCGCCTCGACTCGAGCCTCGGAATTCAGCGCCGCCCGGTCCGCCCCGACCGGTTCGACCCAGTGGGCAAACAGAACGCGAGCGCTGCCGCGGCGTGACCATTCGCGGTACTGCGCAGGATCGTCGAGCAGAGGATAGTCGCGGCGCAACGTCCAGATTCGCCCGACGAGTCCGGAGACCAGGGTCGTCGGGTCCTGCTCGAGCACCATGAAGGGCGCCCGCCGGAACAGCTCACCGAACGATGTGTCGGCGCGGAGGCCGGGGATTCGCCAGCGGACGAGACGGCCCAGGAGCGCGGTGTCGGACAGACGCACCGCCTGAGCGGCCTCCCACAGCCGCTCGCTACCGGCGCTGCTCTCGCGCCGGTGCACGACCCGCAGTCCGGGGTCTGGGAGCCAACGGTCGAGATCGGGCTTCGCCACCGTCGGAACCTTACGATCCTTGTCCGTTGCTTGCGCATCCCGCGATGATCCAGCTGTGATCCGCCACGTTCTCGCCCCCGTCCTCGGTGCCGCGGCCGGCGCGCTGGCGCTCCCACGGCGACTGGCCCCCGGCACACCGGGCGTGGCCATCACCTTCGACGACGGCCCGCACCCGGAGGGAACCCCGGCCGTGCTCGAGCTGCTCGCTCGAGCCGGTGCTCGGGCGAACTTCTTCATGATCGGCAAGTAGGTCACGGCTCGCCCTGAGCTCGCCGCGGAGATCGCCGACGCCGGCCACTGCATCGCGTTGCACGGGCACCAGCACCACTTGCAGCTGCGGCTCGGCCGGGCCGCGGTGTGGGAGGACCTGCGACGGGGCTCGGACGCGATCGCGCAGGCCACCGGTGTCAAGCCCGTGTGGCATCGGCCGCCGTACGGCATCTACAGCCCCGAGGGGCTGCGGGCGGCTCGTGCGTGCGGGCTCAGGCCGCTGTTGTGGTCGCAGTGGGGGAGAGACTGGCGGAAGTTCACCACCCCTCAGCGAATCTACTCTCGGGTAACCGATGGGCTGGCTCCCGGAGATGTGATCCTCCTGCACGATGCTGACTTCTACAGCTCCCAGGACTCGCATCGACGGACCGCTGCGGCGCTCAGCTTGATCCTCGCAGAGCTCAGCCGACGCGAAATCGGTACCGTCCTCCCAGTCTGACAGGCTTGTCGTGCGCGCCTCAATCAACGAGTATCTGGCAAGCTTGTGCCGGGGGCGATGCCGCTGGCCGGTGGTGTCGCGATTGACCCGCCGCATCTCGGACGCTGTCCCGAGAACCTATGACTACCGCTTCCGCAACTCCGAGCTTTGACAAGTTCGCGATCGGGTTCGACCCTCGTGATCGTGGTCGCCTGCACGCCCTCATCGATGAGGTGCTGGACTCCAACCGCTGGTCAGAGGCCGATATGGTCGCGCGCTTCGAGGCGGCATGGGAGGCTTGGAACGAGGCGCCCGCGGTGGCGGTCTCCAGCTGGGCCGGGGGTGCGATGGCTGCGCTTCATTTCGCCGAGGTCGCAGGGGAGACCGTGCTCTGTCCCTCCAACACCTTCATGGCCACCCCGCTGGCGGCGATCCGGGCCGGCGCGCGCGTCGAGTTCGTGGACTGCAACCGTGACGATCTGTGCATGTCCTTCGCCGACTTCGAGGCGAAGGCCGAGCAGCACCAGCCCAAAGCGGCGTTCCTCGTGCACATCGGCGGCCACATCGCCTTCGAGGTCGAGCAGATCTCCGCCTACTGCAAGGACAACGGGATCTTCCTGATCGAGGACTGTGCTCACGCCCATGGCGCGAGCTGGAATGGCCGCAAGGCCGGGTGCTACGGCGACGCGGGTGTGTACTCCCTGTATGCGACCAAGACGATCTCGACCGGCGAGGGCGGAGTACTGGTGTCTCCTCGCCCCGAGGTCGTCGAGCACGCTCGCGGGTTTCGCAACTACGGCAAGCCGACTTACGACGTGCAGGGCCTGAACTTCCGCATGAGCGAGTTCACGGCCGCCCTCGGTCTCGTCCAGATCGAGCGCCTGCCGGAGATCGTCAGCTGGAAGAACGACGTAGCCCGCCAGCACCTCGATCCTCAGTATCCGAGCCGGCTGGCCCTCCCCGAGGGGATGGTCTCCGGGCTCTACAAGTACGTCGTGTTCGACTGGCTCGAGCGCTCCACTGGCCGCGTCTACGACGAGCCCTGTCACCGCATCCTCGGCCATCAGGTTGAGCTTCCGAACTGTGACTGGGTTGCCCGGCACCATTCGTGCGTGCCCCTGTACTACCGCCCAGAAATCATGGAAAGCGGATGAGGGTTCTCGTCACCGGCGGTTCGGGCTTCATCGGCTCGCATGTCGTCGACAAGCTCCGCGCCCGCGGACACGACCCGGTCATCTACGACCTGCGTCCGTCTCCGTGGCACGAGTCCGGCTCGGTCGACACGGTGCTCGGGTCGATCACCGATCGCGAGGCGCTCGAGCGGGCGCTGCACTCCTGTGACGCCGTGGCTCACCTGGCCGCGGTGGCCGACGTCAATGATGTCCACGCCTCGCCCGAAGACGCGGAGCGAGTGAACGCACGTGGGACGGTCGCCGTCCTCGAGGCGGCCCGCCGCGCCGGGGTCAAGCGGATCGTCTATGCCAGCACGATCTGGGTCTACTCCGACTGCGAACCCGAGGCGGTCGACGAGAACACGCTGCTGCCCCCGCCGAGCCACCTGTACACGAGCACCAAGCTGGCCGGCGAGTTGTACTGCAAGGCCTACCAGGAGCTGTACGGGATCGACTTCACGATCCTGCGGTTCGGCATCCCCTACGGG
>JBPCMW010000067.1:0-18130 GCA_051001875.1 Solirubrobacteraceae bacterium
CCCGCGGCCACCACCCAGCGGCCCGGAACGGACGCCCCGCGAGCGAGACTCATACCGAACCCCGCCCCCTACCGGATCACCGCCGCGCTTCGAACAACCGCTCGGCGGTATGAGGCTCGCTCGCTAACGCTAGCGCGAGGCCGGGTCGCTCACAACCGGGTTATCCTCTCGCGCCGTGGGTATCAGCACCCAAGCGATCGGGAAGCGCTACGAGGCAGTGACGTACGCGGTCGGGCGCGAGAAGATCCGGGAGTACGCGGCAGCGGTGGGGGAGACGAATCCGCTCCACCACGACGTGCAGGCGGCGCGGGCGGCCGGATATGCCGACCTCGTCGCGCCCCCGATGTTTGCGGTCGTGTACGCCAGCCGGGCGGTGGTTCCGGCCCTGTTCGACCCTGAGGTCGGGCTGAACTTCGCGCGCATGGTCCACGGCGGCCAGGACTTTCGTTGGGGCCCAGTGGTGGTGGCCGGCGACGAGATCACCACCACCGCGACGGTCTCGGACATCTCTGCTCGCGGCGGGATGGAGTTTTTTGTCTTCGAGTCCGTGTCGGACAATCAGCGGGGCGAGACGGTCTGCACCGGGACGTGGACCAACATCGTGAGGGGAGCCTCGTGAGCCTGAAGCCGGGCGACACGATCGAGCTCACCGTCACCCCCGATCCCTACGTGACGGTTCGCTACGCGGGCGCGTCAGGCGACTTCAACCCGATTCACATCGACGAGGAGTTCGCCCAGCAGGTCGGTCTGCCGGGTCGCATCCTGCACGGTCTCTGGACGATGGCTCAGGTGGCGCGGGCCCAGACGGAGGCGGCCGGCGGTCCCGAGACGCTTAAGCGGCTGAGCGTGCAGTTCCGCGGCATGGGCCGCCTCAGCGAGCCGATCTCGGTCACCGGCACCGTGCGTGAGGTCGACGGCAACACCGCGATCGTGGATGCCCAAGCCGAGCAATCCGGGCACCGGATCATTCGCAACGCTGTGGCCGAACTGAAGCTCTAGGCGACTTTCAGGTGGAGCAGGGCACGGGTCCGCTCGGCGCGGGCCTGCTTCCGGGCTCCTGCGGCGGCGGGGCCGAGTTGACCGTCACCGGATAGGTCGCGACAAGCACCTGCTCGAGTGCCTTCAGGCTGTTCGTCGTGTCGGTGGCGAGACTCACGGGTGCGCTCGTGGCGCAACTGCTCATCGTGACGCGGGAATCCGTGAGCGAGGGCTGCGGCAACGAGGGCACCGAGGTGTCGGCCTTGGCGAAATTGAACGCGCTGGTGAGGTCGCCGGTCACCGAACGGCGCCACGAGCTCAGGTTCGGGACCTCGGCCCCGAAGCGCGTCTCCAGAAACCGCAGCAGCGACGTGTGGTCAAACGTGTTCTTGGACACGAAGCCGCCGCGGCTGAACGGGGAGACGACGAGCAGCGGGACCCGGAACCCGAGCCCGATCGGCCCGGCCACCCCGGACGCGCCGGCCGGGAGCGGATTCACGGTCAGGTACTCGCCGGGGGTCCCCGCCGGCGCGGTGGGTGGCGGGACGTGATCGAAGAATCCGCCGTTCTCGTCGTGGGTGATGAACAAAGCGGTCTTCGACCAGACCGCTGGATTCGAGACGAGCGTGTGGAGGATGTCCGAGGCGACGCTCTCGCCGTAGATCTCCGGCGCGGGCGGATGCTCGCTGTCGATAAGCGGGGCGAGCACCCACGAGACCGCCGGCAGCGTGCCCGCGGCCACGTCGGCCTGGAAGGTTCCGGGGTAGGTGGGGGTGAGGCCGTTGGTGGCCAGCACGCCAGGGGTTTGATACTGCTTGAAGTAAGGCAGCACGTTGTCGCCGAAGTTGCCATCGGGATCGCCATAGACCTTCCAGCTGATCCCGTGCGCCTGGAGCTGTTCGGGCATCGTCGTCCAGCTCAGCGTCCCGTAGCGGTCAATCCGGGAGGAGCTGGTCGAGAGGATCGGACCGCCGGCGACGCCGCCAGGGTCTAGCGTGCCCGACATCGCGTACAGGCGGTTCGGGTCGGTCGGGCCGATCACCGAGCAGTGATAGTGGTCGCAGATCGTGAAGGCGTCCGCGAGCGCGTAGTAGAAGTCGAGATCCTTGCGCGTGTAGTAGCCCATCGTCAGCGGCCCGTTGGCGCTCCCGTCCGCGGCGATGTGGCCGGTCACGAACGCGTCCATCTTGCCCGCGTCCCAGGAGGTGTGCTGCGGGCCCCAGCTGTGATTGATGTCGTTCGTGCACTCGCCGTTGTTGAACGAGTCCAGGTGGAACGGATACAGGTGGTTGCCGTCGAAGCCGTTGGTATATCCAGGCTGGGCGAAGATGCTGAGTCCGCTGCCGTCGTTGAGTGGCAGGACACTGGGATCCGCGAAGCCGGTGACGCCCTTGAGCGAGCCGAAGTAGTGATCGAACGAGCGGTTCTCCTGGATCAGGATCACCACGTGCTGGATGTCGTTGAGGCTGCCGCATTTGGGCGAGCTGGCCAGCGCCTGCGCGATCAGCGAATTCGACAGCAGCGCCGAGGCGCCCAGCGCGGCACCGCCTGCGGCACCGGTGCGCAACAGGTCTCGGCGAGTCAGCTCACGGCCCATATGTCTCTCCCTGTTCCCGACGTCGGTTGTCGACTCCCTACCCGGCAGCTCATTTTCTACGCTTTTCCGGTCCGGTGAAGCTGACGGGCGCCGACCTACAATTATCGCCATGCTGACGGATCGCCAGGAACTCGTGTTGCGAAGGGTTGTGGAGGACTACCTCGCGGCCGGCACGCCGGTGGCGTCGAAGGCGCTGTCGGCCGGCGTCGTCTGGGGAGCGTCGACGATCCGCAACGAGCTCGCGTGCCTCGAGGAGCTCGGCCTGCTGGCCCACCCGTACACGTCCGCCGGACGTATTCCGACCCAGGCCGGCTATCGCTATTTCGTCGACCGGCTATTGCCCGAGGAGGATCCCGGGCCGAGTCTGTCGCTGTCACTCGTGCGGCGGGAGCTCGACGAGGCAATGCGCGTCACCACCGAGACCCTGTCGCAGGTCACGAACCTGTTGGCGATCGTCACCGCGCCTTCGATCGAGACCTCGACGATCAGGCACGTCGAGGTACTTGCGCTCCAGCCGCAGGTCCTGATGGTCGTGGTGATCACCTCGACCGGCGGGGTGTCGAAGCGCCTCTTCACCTTCGCTGACCCCGTCGATTCCGGCCTCGTCGACTGTGCCGCGAGCTACTTCAACGAGCGGTTGCTGGGACTCGGGCTGGGCGCGCGGATGCTCCATCAGCGGCTGCATGAGCCGTCGCTGTCGGCGCGGGAGCTGAGCTTCCTGGAGGCGCTGGCCCCGGTGTTCACCGAGCTGGAGGAGTCCTCGCTGGAGACGGTGTACGTGGAGGGGGCTTCGCGGCTGTTCCGGCTGGAGCGCTTCGGCGATGTCTCCGAGCTGAACGCCCTGATGGACATGCTCGAGCGGCGCGTGACGCTGCTCGGAGTCCTGCGCGCGGCGCTTCCAGAGCGGGACGTGCTGGTCCGCATCGGGTCCGAAAACGACGCCCCCGCGCTGCAGCAGCTGGCGCTCGTGGCGGCCGGATACGGCCTGCCGACCCGCCGTCTCGGGACCGTGTCGTTGATCGGGCCGCTGCGGATGGATTACGGCGCCGCGATCCGAGCTGTGCGCGAGGCCGCCGGACAGCTCTCGAGCTTCGTGGTGGATGTGTATGACGAGCGCTAGAGACGTGCCGCGGGACCCCTATGAGGTGCTCGGCGTCTCGCGCGAGGCCGGCGAGAGCGACATCAAGAAGGCGTTTCGGCGGATGGCGCGGGAGCTTCACCCCGACGTGAACAGCCATGACCCGGACGCGGAGGACAAGTTCAAGGAGGCGGCCGAGGCCTACGAGATCCTCTCGGACCCGGATCGGCGGGCGACCTTCGACCGCTATGGCCATGAGGGACTGCGCAGCGGCGGATATTCCTCCAACTTCGAGGGCTTCGGCTCGGTCTCGGACATCTTCGAGGCGTTCTTCGGCGGCGGCAGCTTCGGGAGTGCATTCGGCGGCGGCGGGCGGTCGGCCGGGCCCGCCCAGGGCGACGACCTTGCCGCGGCCGTCGAGATAGACCTGGCGCAGGCGGCGCACGGCGCCTCGGTCGAGGTGCAGTACGAGGTGATCGCCCGCTGCGAGCACTGTCGCGGGAACGGGGCCGAGCCGGGGACTCCGATCGAGACGTGCCCGCGCTGCGGCGGTAGCGGGCAGCTGCGGGCCGTGTCGCGGACACCGTTCGGCCAGGTCGTGCGTGCCGCAGCCTGCGACACGTGCCACGGCGAGGGTCGGGTGGCCCAGGATCCGTGCAAGGTCTGCCAGGGCCGTGGGCGCACGGTCGAGCGCACCAAGGTGGCGGTCGACGTGCCGGCGGGAATCGCCGACGGCCAGCGGATCCGGATCGGCGGCCGGGGACACTCGGGCGAGCGGGGCGGACCCTCCGGCGACCTCTACGTCCTGATCCGCGTGCGGGAGGACGCGAGGTTCCTGCGTGACGGCGACGATCTCGTCACGGCGGTCGACGTTCCCGCGCCGCTCGCCGCGCTGGGCACGAAGCTGGAGGTGCCGACCGTGGATGGGCCGGTGGAGCTGGAGATCCCGGCCGGTACCCAGCCGCACCAGACGCTGGTCATCCGCGGCGCAGGGATGCCGGCGCTCAGAGGCCGTCGCACCGGCGACCTCCGGGTGGTGGTCAACGTCGTCATCCCGCGCCACCTCGCCCGCGAGCAGCGCGAGCTGCTCGAGCGCCTGTCCGAGTCGATGACCGAGCGCAACCTGAGCACCGAGGAGAGCGTGTTCGGGAAGCTCAAGCGCGCCTTCGGCACCGGCTGAGTCTCGCCCGATGCTGCGACTCGCGGTGCGCGTGCACCGCTCGGAGGCGGAGATCGTGCTCGCGGAGCTGCTCGAGCTGGCGCCCAGCGGCGTCGAAGAGGTCGACATATCTCCCGACCAGGTCGAGTATGCGGTCTACGGCGCGCCCGGCGAGCTGCCGGAACTGCCGGAACTGCGGGCCGCGGCAGGAGCGGCGCTCGTCGAGGTGCGCACCGGGGAGATCGCCGACGACTGGTCAGAGCGCTGGCGCGAATTCCATCGGCCGCTCGTGCTCGGCGAGCGGCTCACCGTACGTCCCCCGTGGGAGTCGCGCGGCGCCACCGCGCTCGACCTGGTGATCGATCCGGGGCGCGCGTTCGGTACCGGAGCTCACGCCACGACGCGGCTGTGCCTCGAGCTGATGCTCGAGTTGGAGCCGAGCGGGTCGTTTCTCGATCTCGGCTGCGGATCCGGGGTGCTGGCGCTGAGCGCCGCGAAGCTCGGCTGGGACCCGGTCCTGGCCTTGGACTACGACCTTGCCAGCGTGGCCGCGACCCAGGCCAACGCCCGCGTGAACGACGTCACGCTCGAGGTGCGCCGGCACGATCTGCGGGAGGCGCCGACGCCCGCCGCGCAGACGATCGCAGCCAACCTGCTGGGTCCGCTGCTGCGCAGCTGGGCCCGTGACTGCGCGTCCAGTGGACCGCCGGGCGATCAGGTGCTCGCGAGCGGCCTGCTGGCTCACGAGGCGGACCGAGTGGCCGCCGCGTTTGGCGCCTGCGGCCTGCGGGAGCGTGAGCGCCGGATCAGCGGCGACTGGGCCGCGCTGCTGCTGACCGGGTGATCCGAGGCCCCGATCCGGCGCGATCCGCGCGTGGACAACCGGCGCGCGCTGATCCTGGACATCCGGCCGGTGACCGCGGCTGCGCGCTCGGGCATCCTGTGCCTCACCTTGCGAACAGGGATCTCTCCAAGGAGGTGAATCAGTTGCCCAACCCGCTCGCGATCGGCGTAACCATCGGTGGCCTGCTCCTCGAGATCATCGTTCCGCGACCCAAGCCTCGGGCTGGTAGCGCGTATGAGCCCTCTCTCCTCTCACCGCGCGCTGTCTCGAGGACACCGCGGGGCGAGTTCATGCTCGAAGAGCACGACGGAACGCCGGTCGCGAGCGGTTTTCACCGATAGCCCCAGGCGCGATACCTTTGCCCGGGAAGTGACGTCGTTCGCCGTCAAGTTCCTGGGCTGCAAGGTCTCGCAGGCCGACGCGATGCTCGCGCGGCAGGCGCTGCTGGCCCAGGGGCACCGGGAGGTGCCCGAGGCCGACGCTGAGCTGCACGTGATCAACACGTGCTGCATCACCAACGAGGCAGAGGCCAAGTCCCGCCAATCCGTCCGGCGCTCGTTGGGATCGGCGGCGCGGGTGTACGTGACCGGCTGCGCCGTCAACCTCAACCCGGGCCAGTTCTCGCAGCTCGACCAACGCGTGAGTGCGCTGCCGGGCACCGCCGACGACGTGGCGGCACAGATCGCCGACGAGCTCGGCGCATGCGTGGACTTCGAACACGGCGTGCTGGCCCCGCGCGCCGCGCTGCCCGACCGGACACGGGGGTTCGTCAAGGTGCAGGACGGCTGTGACGCCCACTGCGCGTACTGCATCATCCCGTCGGTTCGCGGACCAGCTCGCTCTCGCCCGGCCAGCGCGATCCTTGCCGAGGTCCGCCGCCGCGTGGAGCACGGCCAGCCGGAGATGGTCATGACCGGCATCAGCGTCGGCGACTACCGCGATCCCGAGCAGGGGCTGGAGCTCGGGCAGTTGATGGTGAAGGTGGCGAGCATCGCGGGCGTCGAGCGGGTCCGCCTGTCCAGCGTCGAGGTCGTCCACGTCAAGGAATCGCTGCTCGAAGCGCTGGCCGGCGAGCCGAAGGTCTGCCCCCACCTTCACGTCCCGATGCAATCGGGGGACAACGACGTGCTGCGGGCGATGGGTCGGCACTACTCGACCGAGGAGTATCTGGAGCACATCGCGGCGTTGCGGCAGGCCGCCCCGGCGGTCAACCTGACGACCGACGTGATCGTCGGGTTTCCCACCGAGGACGAGCGGGCGTTCGAACGGACGCTGGCGGCGATCGACGCGGCGCAGATCAGCCGCGTGCACACGTTCCCGTATTCGCCGCGTCCGGGCACGGCTGCCGCCGCGCTGGGTGACCGGGTGCCTCCGGAGGAGAAGAAGCGGCGCTCACGCGTGCTCCGCGGTCACTCCGAGGTCCGGTCTCGCCGCCACCGCGCGTCCAAGCTGGGCCGCCCGGCCACCGTCCTCGTCGACAAGGTCGCCGAGACGCAGTGCGCCGGCTACACCGAGGACTACACCCGCTGCTACCTCCCGGCGGGGGCGGCCCGGCGCGGTTCGCTGGTCGCCGTGGTGTGTGAAGAGCTGCACGCCGATGGACTCAGCTGCCGAGTTCCGCATCCGGCGGGGCTATCCTGAACGTAGTGACAGTCACTGAGCAGGTACGCACCGATATCACCACCGCGATGAAGGCCGGGCAGCGAGATCGCGTGGGAGCGCTGCGCCTCGTGCTGTCCGAGCTGCAGAAGGCGGCCAAGGAAGGCGGGACGGACGAGCTGTCGGTGCTCCGCCGGGAGCGCAAGCGGCGCCTCGAGGCCGCCGCCCAGTTCCGCGACGGTGGCCGGCCGGAGCTCGCCGAGCAGGAGGAATCCGAGGCGACGCTGATCGAGGTCTACCTCCCGGCCGAGCTCGATGATGCCGAGTTGGACGCGATCGTCGCCAGCGCGGTCGCTGAGACCGGGGCGATCAGCCCGAAGGACCTGGGCCAGGTGATGAAGGTGGCGATGGCCAAGGCCGGCGGCCGCGCGGACGGCAAGCGCACCTCGGCTCGGGTCCGTGCGGCCCTCGGGGCGTAGACCCATCGTGCGCCGGCAGATCGAGCTCGATAACGCAGTCGCCGCCGAGCTGGCGGGCAGCGAGGACGCCGTGCTGCGCACGCTCGAGGGCCACATCGCATGCAACGTGTTCCTGCGCGGCAACATCCTGACCCTGGAAGGGGAAGCTGACGCCGTCGACAACGCCGCCTCGGTGGTCAGCGAGCTCGCCGAGCTGGTCACCCAGGGCCACGAGATCTCCCCGGGGACGATCGAGGCGGTCACGCGGGCCCTGGATGAGCACGAGTCGCCGGCGAGCATCCTCGAGGACGTGGTGTGGCGCCATCGCGCCACCAAGGTGGCCCCGAAGACGGTCAACCAGAAGCGCTACGTCGATTCGATCCGTGACAACACGATCACCTTCGGGATCGGCCCGGCGGGAACCGGCAAGACATTTCTCGCGGTCGCGCTGGCCGCGGCCGCGCTGAGCCGGCGTGAGGTCAACCGCATCATCCTCACCCGCCCCGCGGTTGAGGCGGGTGAGCGGCTGGGGTTCCTGCCCGGAGATCTGATGGCCAAGGTCGATCCGTATCTTCGGCCCCTGTTCGACGCGCTGCACGACATGCTCGAGCCCGAGCGCGTCGCTCAGGCCCTGGAGCGAGGAGCGATCGAGGTCGCGCCGCTCGCCTTCATGCGCGGGCGCACCCTGAACGACAGCTTCATCATCCTCGACGAGGCCCAGAACACCAGCCCCGAGCAGATGAAGATGTTCCTCACCCGCCTCGGGTTCAACTCGAAGATGGTGGTCACCGGTGACATCACCCAGATCGACCTGCCCCGGGAGAACGACTCCGGACTCGTGGTTGTCTCGGAGATCCTCGGCGGGGTGGAGGGCATCGAGTTCGTTCGGTTCGGCGACGAGGATGTCGTCCGCCACAAGCTCGTGCGCCGGATCGTGGCCGCCTACAACGAGCACGGTCAGCGGATGGCGCCGGAGCTGCTGCCGCGCAAGCGGGCGTGAGCGCCGGCGGCGTGCTGGACGTCGAGGTAATCGGGGTTCAGGAGCTTGGGGCCGACGGCCCGACCGGTGTCGAGGTGGAGGAGCTGTGTGCGCTGGCCCTGTCCTCAGCCGGGATCGGCGATGGCCACGTGGCGGTCGAGTTCGTCGACGAGGAGCGGATCCGGGACCTGAACCTGGAGTTCCGCAGGATCGATGAACCCACCGACGTGCTGTCGTTCGGGGTCGACGAGGACGGTGTGCCGGCTGGTCCGCGTGAGCTCGGGGACATCGTCATCTGCCCGGAGCACACGGAGGATCTCCGCGAGGCCGTCGTGCATGGCGCGCTCCATCTCAGCGGCATGGACCACGAGCGCGACGAGGGCGAGATGCTGGCCCTCCAGGCCGAGCTCATGCGCTGGGTCCGGTGAGCGCCGGCGCACCCGGACCCGGACTGGCGATCGACACCCGGTCCGGATTCATCGCGCTGGCGGGCCGCCCGAACGTGGGCAAATCGACCCTGGCCAACGCGATCATCGGCTCGAAGGTGGCGATCGTCTCCGACAAGCCGCAAACGACGCGGCGGGCGGTGCGCGGCGTGGCGACCGGGCCTGACTGGCAGCTCGTGCTCGTCGACCTACCCGGGGTCCAGCGTCCGCGGGATGCCCTGACCGAGCGGATGCAGCGTCGGGTCGAGCGGGAGCTGGCCGAGGCCGACGCGTGCCTGTTCGTGATGAACGCCGAGCAGGGGGTCGGACCGGGAGAGCGGTTCATCGCCGGACTGCTGCGCAGCGCGCCGATTCCCGTCGTCGTGGCCGTCAACAAGATCGACCGCTGCCCGCAGCCGCGGACCGTGGCCACGTTGCATGACGCCGAGGGGCTCGACGTCGCGCAGGAGATCTTCGCCGTCTCGGCGCGAACGGGTGCCGGCGTCCCGACGCTGGTCGACCAGCTCGTCTCGATGCTGCCGCCCGGGCCATTCTACTTCCCGGCCGGCCAGCACTCCGATCAATCCGAGACGGCGGTGCTGGCCGAGTTGGTCCGCGAGCAGGTGCTGGCCCGGACACGCGAGGAGATTCCGCACGCGGTCGAAGTCGAGATCGAGGAGGTGGACCGTCACCGCCCGGAGCTGGTGCGGGTCAAGGCGGTGATCCTGACCGAGACGGACTCGCAGAAGGGGATCCTGATCGGGGCGGGAGGCCGGATGGTCAAGTCAATCGGCGTCGCTGCGCGGCGGGCGATCGAGCGCGAGGTCGATGGCCACGTGCACCTGGAGCTGTCAGTGCGCGTACGTCGTCACTGGCGTGGCGACGAGCGGCTGCTCGACCGCCTGGGCATCGAGTAGCCGGCCGCTCAGCGCTCCCACCACGCGGCCAGCACGCGGCGCCAGTTCTCCCAGGCGATCGCCTCGAGCTCTGCGGGCGTGAACCCGGCGCCTCCCAGCGCATCCAGCACCCTCGGCATTCCGGTGACATCGCCGACCGCGCGTGGGATCGGCGCTCCGTCGAAGTCAGACCCGAGCGCCACATGCTCGACCCCGATGCGATCGGCGACGTACCGCGCGTGATTGGCGATCAGCTCGATCGGGGTGTCCGGATCCTCGGAGAAGTCCGCGCGGATGAACGGGCAGGCGAACACGATCCCCACCAGTCCACCGGTCGCCCCGATCGCGTCGAGCTGCAAGTCGGTGAGGTTGCGGGAGGTGGGGCACAGCGCGTGGGCGGCCGAGTGGCTGGCCACCAGCGGACCGGGGGCAAGCCCCGCGACGTCCCAGAATCCCGCTTCGTTGAGGTGGCTCAGGTCGACCAGGATCCCCAGCTCGGCACAGCGGCGCACGAGCTCGATGCCCGACGCGCTCAGACCCGGCCCGGTGTCCGGCGAGGAGGGAGAGACGAAGGGAACGCCGTGGCCGAACACGTTGGGGCGACTCCACACCGGCCCGAGCGAGCGCAGCCCAGCGGCGTGCCACAGCGCCAGCGCCTCCAGATCCGGGTCGATCGCCTCCGCGCCCTCCAGGTGCAGCACCGCCGCCGGGGGACCGGCTCCGTCACGGGCGACGTCGAGATCCTCGATGCCGCGGGCCAGCCGGAGGTGCCCGGAGCGCTCGAGCTCGAGCAGCCGGCCGGCCGCGTCGGTGGCGTAGGCCGCGGCCCGGGTCTGGGAAACGGGCGACGCGAGCTCGAACTCGATCACGCCGTCGGTGCGCGGCAGCGGCTCTGCACGCTCGTGCTCGGAGGGAGTGAACACGGCGAAGGTCGCCCCCCGGACGCCGCCGGCACGCATCCTGGGCAGGTCCAGGTGCCCTCCCGCTCGTCCCATGGCCAGCCCCGCGTGATCGTCCGGGGTGAGGGCGTCGTTGTGTCCGTCGAACACCGCCGGCATCGGAGCATTATGTAGTCGGCCGTCGCACGGCGAGGGCGCGCCCGGGCGCCCCACCTAGAATCGTCAGCCCGTGGACGACTCGCAGATCGCTTTCGATGAACGTGGACTGGTCCCCTGTGTGGTCCAGGACTGGCGCAGCGGCGAGGTGCTGATGCTCGCCTACATGAACGCGGACGCGCTGGCGGCCACGCGGCGGACCGGCGAGATGCACTTCTTCAGCCGCTCCCGCGACGAGCTCTGGCACAAGGGCGCGACCTCGGACAACCTCCAGATCGTGAAGGCGATCCGCTACGACTGTGACGCCGATGCCCTGCTCGCGCTGGTCGAGCCCGCCGGTCCGGCCTGTCACACCGGCGAGCGGACCTGCTTCCACAACGGGGAGCTTCAGCCCACCGCCCCGCACGAGGTGCTGCCGTCGTTGCAGCGCACGATCGGCGAGCGGGCGCTGAGCCAACCCCGCGGTTCGTACACCGCGCGGCTGCTGGCGGACCCGGCGCTGATCGGAGCCAAGGTGCAGGAGGAGGCCGAGGAGGTCGTACGTGCCGCTCTCGAGGAGTCAGACGAGCGGGTCTCAGAGGAGGCCGCCGACGTGATCTACCACCTCGCGGTCCTGCTTCGCGGCCGGGGATTGACGCTCGAGGACGCTGAGCGGGTGCTGGATGGCCGTAGCAAACGCTGAGCGCATCCCGGAGATGCCGTCGCTGGAGCAGGTCCGCGCGCTGGCCCGTGACTACAACCTGATCCCGCTGTGCGAGACGTTCATCGATGACGTCCAGACGCCGGTGTCGGCGTTTCTGAAGCTGCGTGAGGAAGGGCCGGCGTTCCTGCTCGAGTCCGCCGATCACGGCCGCGTCGGTCGCTACTCGTTCATCGGCTTCCGGCCTCGCAGCGTGCTCAGGTGGTCACTCGGCGATCCCGGCGATCCCTACGCGCTGGCCGAGGAGCAGCTGCAGCAGTTCCGCGTGGCACCGCTGGAGCACCTGCCGCCGTTCGCCGGCGGGGCCGTCGGCATGTTCGCGTATGACCTCGTGCGGACGGTCGAGCGGCTGGGGCCGCCGAACCCGGACACCATCGGAGTGCCGGACCTGGCCCTGATGCTGACCGACGCGCTGGTCGTGTTCGACCACCTCAAACGCATGGTCACGGTGCTGGCCAACGTGTACTCCGACGACGAGCTGGAAAGCTCATACCGGCGCGCGCAGGAAACGATCGCCGAGGTCCGCTGGCGCCTGGCCGGTCCGATCCCCCGGCCTGCCCGGCCGCCCGCCACCGACCGGCCAATTCCGGCGTTTCAGTCGAACATGGAGCGCTCGCAGTTCGAGGCCATCGTCGCCCGGATCATCGAATACATATACGCGGGAGACGCCTACCAGGTCGTGCCCTCGCAGCGGTGGTCGGCCCCGGTGCCGGTGGAGGCGTTCTCCATCTACCGAGGGTTACGGACGGTCAACCCGAGCCCGTACATGTACTTCCTGGACTTCGGCGACTTCGAGGTCGCCGGGACCAGCCCGGAGCCGCTGATCACCGTGGCCGGGCGGCGCGTCTCGACCCGGCCGGTCGCCGGCACGCGACCCCGGGGTGCCAGCGCGGACGAGGACCGGCGGATCGCCGAGGAGCTGCTCGCCGATCCGAAGGAGCGGGCCGAGCACGTGATGCTCGTCGACCTGGGCCGCAACGACATCGGGCGCGTCTGCGAGTACGGCAGCGTCGTGGTCGAGGACTTCATGGAAATCGAGAACTACAGCCATGTCATGCACATCGTCTCGAGCGTCGCCGGCACCTTGAGAGAGGGGGTGGGCGCCCTGGCCGCACTTCGCGCAGTGCTTCCCGCGGGGACGCTGTCCGGCGCCCCGAAGGTCCGCGCGATGCAGATCATCGATGAGCTGGAACCGGTCAAGCGCGGCGGCTACGGGGGCGCGATCGGCTATGCCAGCTACTCCGGCGACCTGGACACCTGCATCCACATCCGCACCGTGGTGGTCAAGGACGGCGTCGCCCACATCCAGGCGGGCGGCGGCACGGTGGCCGACGCCAAGCCGGACTACGAATTCCTCGAGTCAGAGGCCAAGGCGCGCGGCGTAAGGGCGGCGATCGAGCTCGCCGTGGCCCAGCCGGAGTGGCCGTAGGCATGCGGGTTTTGGTCATCGACAACTACGACAGCTTCACCTACAACCTCGTCCAGTATCTCGGCGAGCTGGAGGCCGAGGTGGAAGTGGTCCGCAACGATCACGCCACCGTCGCGGATCTCCTGCTGCGCGGGTATGACCGGGTGATCGTCTCCCCGGGGCCGTGCACGCCGGACGAAGCAGGGATCTCGCTCGAGGCGGTGCGACGCTTTCCGCAGGCCGGAGTACCGACCCTCGGCGTGTGCCTCGGTCACCAGGCGCTCGTGCAGGCCTGGGGGGGCAAGGTCATCCAGCACCAGCCCGTGCACGGAAAGACAACCGAGGTCCAGCACGACGGCAGGACGATCTTCCGCGGGCTGCGCGAGCCGCTGGAGGTCGGTCGCTACCACTCCCTGGTGGCCGATCCAGCGCTTCCGGCGGTGCTCGAGCAGAGCGCGTTCGGGGGCGATGTGGTGATGGCCGTACGGCACGTCGACCTGCCCGCTGAGGGGGTTCAGTTCCATCCGGAGTCGGTGCTCACCGAGCAGGGTCGCGAACTGCTGCACAACTTTCTCCAGCGCGCGAGATGAGCGCCGGCCAGGACCTGCTGACGCGCTCGATCGACGCGCTCGCCTCCGGCCGGGACCTCAGCATCGACGATGCCGCCGCCGTGCTGTCGGAGATCATGGCCGGCAACGCCTCCGAGATCCAGATCGCGGGGTTTCTGATCGCGCTGCGGACCAAGGGCGAGACCGTCGCGGAGCTGGCCGGGCTCGCCCGCACGATGCGCTCGCTCGCGGCGCGCGTCACGGTTGCGCACGCGGACCTTCTGGACACCGCGGGCACCGGCGGTGGCCGGCGGACGTTCAACGTCTCCACCACGGCCGCGCTGATCGCCGCCGGTGCCGGCTGCACCGTGGCCAAGCACGGCAATCGCTCCGCCACCGGACTCTCCGGCTCGGCGGATCTGATCGAGGCTCTCGGCGCGCGCATCGACCTGACTCCGACCGCGGTCGCCCAGTGCATCGAGGAGACCGGCTTCGGGTTCATGTTCGCGCCCGCCCACCACCAGGCGACCCGCTTCGTCATGCCCGTCCGCCGGGAGCTGGGGGTGCGAACGATCTTCAACTTCCTCGGACCGCTGACCAATCCGGCCGGCGCGACGCGGCAGCTGATCGGCGTGTCAGATCCGGGTTACCTGGAGACGATGGCCGGAGCCCTGGCGCTGCTCGGGACCCGACACGCCCTCCTGGTCAGCGGAGAGGACGGGGTCGACGAGCTCAGCATCTCGGCGCCGACGCGGGTCGTCGAGGTGCTGGACGGGGACCTGCGCGCGTACACGGTGGCCCCCGAGGACGTGTCGCTGACCCGGGCGCCGGCCGACTCCGTTCCCGGTGGTGACCCACAGCAGAATGCTCAGATCACGCAGGCGATCCTGGCGGGAGAGCCGGGACCGTGCCGGGATCTGGCCGTGATGAACGCCGGCGCCGCCATCTACGCCGCCGGGGGAGCGCCGACATTGTCCGAGGGGGTGGCTGCGGCCGGCCGGGCGATTGACGCCGGCCATGCCGCGCAGGCCCTGGCGCGATTCGTCGCGCGGACGCAGGAGCTCGCCGGAACGTGAGCCGGCTTGACCCGATTCTGGCCGCCACCCGGGAGGAGGTGGCGCGCCGGCGGGTGGCGATCCCGCCGGACGTGCTCGAAGGCGCCGTGTGCCGGCGAATCGAGGCCGGTGACCGCCGCTCGTTCCTCGGCGCGCTGCGCCGCCCCGGGCTGTCGCTGATCGCCGAGCACAAGCGCCGCTCTCCCTCAGCCGGGCTGATCCGCGAGGGCGTCGAGGTGGCGGATGTGGTTGTCGCCTACGAGCGCGCGGGCGCGGCGGCGCTGTCGATTCTGACCGAACCGTCGAGTTTCGGTGGCTCGCTGGAGGACCTGGGCGCCGCTCGGGCGGCCGCCCAGTTGCCGATCCTGCGCACGGACTTCATCGTCGACTCCTACCAGGTCGTCGAGTCCTTCGCCGCCGGCGCGGACGCGCTGCTGCTGATCGTGGCAGCCCTCTCCGAGCGCGAGCTGGCGGAACTTCACGCCCAGGCGCTGGACCTAGGTGTGCCGGCGCTGGTCGAGATCCACGACCGTCACGAGCTTGACATGGCGGTGGCCGCGGGCGCGCAGGTGATCGGCGTCAACAACCGCGACCTGACCACGCTTCAGGTTGATCCGAAGCGCACGTTCGAGCTCCTGCCGGAGCTGCCCCAGGACGTGGTGGTGGTGGCCGAGTCAGGTTTCAGCACACCGGCAGAGCTCGACGCCCTCGCCGAGGCGGGGGTCGACGCGGTGCTGATCGGGGAGGCGCTGATGCGCGCCGAGGACATCGAGGCGGCGTGTCGCGCGCTGACCGCGCGGGGTCGCCTGCGTACGATGTGAGGCGTGTCCATGCTGCCCCCGAAGATCAAGTTCTGCGGCGTCACGTCCGTCGAGGACGCAGAGCGTGCCCATGCTGCGGGCGCCTGGGCGATCGGCCTGATCTTCTGGCCGCATTCCTCGCGCGCCTGCGAGCTCGAGGCGGCCATCGAGATCGCCGCGACGCTCCGGCGCAGGGCAGAGATCGTCGGGGTGTTCGTGAACCCGAAGCTCGAGACCGTCGCGTCGACCGCGGACGAGGTCGGGCTGACCATGCTTCAGCTGCACGGCGACGAGGGGCCGGCGTTCTGTGGCGAGGCGGGCCGCCGGACCGGCTGCCGCGTGATCAAGGCGATGCGCATACACAGCGGCGCTGACATCCAGGCCCTGGCGCCATTCCACACGGACTTCCATCTCCTCGACAGCTACGTCCGCGGGGTCCGCGGGGGCAGCGGCGAGACGTTCTCGTGGGAGCTCACGCGCGGGCATCTGGGCTCGATCCCGCTGATCCTGTCCGGCGGTCTGACGCCCGACAACGTCGCCGGGGCAATCACCGCGGTGCATCCGTACGCGGTCGATGTCGCGAGCGGCGTCGAACTGGCCCCGGGCCGCAAGGATCCGGACAAGCTCGAGGCGTTTACCGCCGCGGTCCGCTCCACGGCGCCCGCCGAGGTCGGTGCCCCGTGAGCGTCGTCGAGCACCGCTTCGGCCCCTACGGCGGCCAGTACGTGCCGGAGACGCTGATGCCCGCGCTGAGCGAGCTCGAAGCCGCGTGGCTGGAGGCCAGCGAGGACTCTGGCTTCCGTTCCGAGCTGGATGCGCTGCTGCGCGACTACGTCGGCCGGCCCTCGCCCCTGTATCTCGCCCGCCGGCTGAGTGAGGCCGCGGGACACCCGGTGTACCTCAAGCGTGAGGACCTCAACCACACCGGCGCCCACAAGATCAACAACGCGCTCGGCCAGGCGCTGCTGGCCAAGCGAATGGGCAAGCGGCGGATCATCGCGGAAACGGGAGCCGGCCAGCATGGCGTGGCGTCCGCGACCGCGTGCGCGCTGCTCGACCTGGAGTGCATCGTCTACATGGGCACAGAGGACATGCGCCGGCAGCAGCCGAACGTCGAGCGGATGAACCTGCTGGGCGCCACGGTCGCCCCGGTGGAGACGGGTGCCCGGACGCTCAAGGAGGCGGTGTCCGCGGCGATCCGCGACTGGGTGGCCAACGTCGAGACGACGCACTACATCATCGGCTCCTGCGTCGGACCGGCTCCGTATCCCGCGCTGGTCCGGGACCTGCAGCGGGTGATTGGCGACGAGGCCCGCTCGCAGATGCTCGAGCAGGCGGGGCGGTTGCCGCAGCGGGTGATCGCCTGCGTCGGTGGCGGATCCAACTCGATCGGCGTGTTCGTCCCGTTCGTCGAGGACAAGGCGGTGGAGCTCGTCGGTGTGGAAGCGGCCGGAGCCGGGATCGAGACGGGACGACACGGCGCTCCCCTGAGCGCCGGGGGCCTGCCCGGGGTTCTACACGGCGCCTACTCCGCGATCATGCAGGACGAGGATGGTCAGATCCTCGAGGCCCACTCCATCTCAGCCGGCCTGGATTATCCGGGCAGCGGCCCGCAGCACGCCTGGCTGCGGGATTCGGGCCGCGCCCGTTACGTCGCCATCACCGACGTCGAGGCCCTGGATGCGTTTTCGCTGACCGCTCGGCTCGAGGGCATCATTCCCGCGCTCGAGAGCTCGCACGCGATCGCCTGGGCGCTGGCGAATCCCGGCAGCGAGGTCGACCTGGTCTGCCTCTCGGGCCGCGGCGACAAAGATCTGGCCGAGGCGCTGGAGTACGCGCGGCAGAGCCAGCCGCGGTGAGCGGAACCGAGACGATCGCCGCGGCGTTCGCGGCGGCGAAGGACGAGCGCCGGGCGGCGCTGATGCCCTATCTGATGGGTGGATTCCCGGACCTCGAGACGTCTCGGCGGATCGGTTTGTCCTACGCCGAACGGGGGGCTGACCTGATCGAGCTCGGGATGCCGTTCTCGGATCCGCTGGCGGACGGTCCGGTGATCCACAACGCGGGATCGCAGGCGCTGGCCGCGGGCGCGAATCTGCGCACCGTGCTCGAGGTGGGGCGCTCGCTCGCCGCGCAGGTCCCGGTGGTGCTGATGTGCTACTCCAACGTGATTCTCGCTCGGGGGCTGGACCGGTTCGCCGACGAACTGGTGCAGGCGGGCGTCAGTGGGCTGATCGTGCCCGATCTGCCGCTCGAGGAGGCTCCGGCCGCACTCGAGGCATGCGACGCGCGTGGCCTCGCGCTGGTGCCGCTGGTCGCTCCCACCACCCCGGATGAGCGGCTGCGACGGATCGGCGCCCGCGCACGCGGGTTTGTCTACACGGTCTCGGTGACCGGAACCACCGGCGAGCGCGCGGAGCTGGATGGAGGCTTCGCCGCCGTGGTGGCACGGGCGGCCGCGAGCACCGAGGTGCCCGTGGCGGTCGGCTTTGGCATCGGAACCGCGGATCAGGCCGCGGAAGACGCGGCGGCCGGAAAAGACGGGGTGATT
>JBPCMW010000068.1:0-11141 GCA_051001875.1 Solirubrobacteraceae bacterium
CCCGCGGCCACCACCCAGCGGCCCGGAACGGACGCCCCGCGAGCGAGACTCATACCGAACCCCGCCCCCTACCGGATCACCGCCGCGCTTCGAACAACCGCTCGGCGGTATGAGGCTCGCTCGCTAAACCTAGGCGACAACCGACCCAGACCTATGGCTAGGTTCGAGGTTGCTCGGTGCTGCCACAGCCTTCGCCAGAGACTGGCGCGCTCGATCCCGCTCGGGCTCGCAGCGGCCGGGTGCCGGTCCCGGAGTTCAAGCGCGCTGCCGTGGCGGCGGCGTGACCGAGACTCGCGGCGATGTCATTGCACTCTTCGCGGGTCTGCGGGTGCGGGACTTCGAGGCGGCCCGGCCCTGATACGAGCGGTTGCTGGGCGAGCCGACGTTCTTCCCCCACGCCGCCGGGCGGTGTGGACGGTTGCCGAGGGCCGCTCGGTCTACGTCGTGGAGTACGCCGAAGGCGCAGGCACCTCCGTGGTGACGATCTTCCTCGACGATCTCGACGCCCAGGTAGCCGCGATCGCTGCCCGCGGGCTCGAGCCCGACGAGCGCTTGAGTGCAATCGAGGCCAGCGAGACGCCGATCGCTAGTCGCGAGTAAGCCGCCCTGCACGCGGGTAGTCGCCTCATATGAGGAGCAAAGCTCAGAAGTGGCTTGCGGCAGGTGTGGCGCTGGGAATTCTGGGGATCGTGGTGGCCATCCTGGGGTTGACGGTGCCCGGGATTATCTTGGTGGCAGTCGGCGTCGCCGATCTCGTCATGATCGCCCTCGGGTATCCGTCTCCGAAGGATCTCCGCCGGGTCTCGCGGACGCTCTACCAAGATGAGGATCCCGCGGAGCACGATCCGGACGAGGCATTTGTCTCGGTCGGTCTGTCCCGCGACAAGCGCGACTGACCGCGAGCGCCTGACGGTCGGCGAGCTAACGCCGGCCAGCAGAACGCCCTGGAGATCACGAGAGCGTGAGCGGCCTCCGTTCGAACTCCAGGTGCGTTGCGCCGCGGGGCAACGCCCGTTGAGGCCGAGCCCGGGCGGTTGAGGCATTCGCCCCCGGGGCCGATAACCAGACGATGAACGAGGCTGATACAGGCGAGCGGACATCCTCAGGGGCGCGACACCACACGGTCTGCATGGGGCTCGCAGCTTTGGTGCTGACGCCACTGCTCGCATTGGCCGCCATGACGGGCTCGGCCACCGCATTCCCGGTGCAGTACTGCGCCCCGATTCCGATCGTCGGCGGGATTCCACCATGGGGCTTCCACACGGGTGCGCCGATCACTGGTGCGACCGGAAGCTACGCCCGCGGCCACGGTCACATCAACCTGGCCGCCAACACCGTCTCCGGGATCCTTTGCCAGGCCGACCGTGTCCGCCACCAACCCGATCGCCTGATCATCATGACGGTCAAGCACCACCTGGTCCACCACTCGCACCACGCGGTGATGTGGGGGGTGCCCGGGAACATCATGAAGATCATCGTCCGCGTGCAAAGCAGCACCGACCCGCGTTGCAAGGTCGGCACCCTCGGCCGCGTAAACCTGTTCGCAAGCTACAACGGCGTGCGCAGCGACAGCGTCGAGTTCACGTTCCCGGCCGCCTGCAGGGACCACGACCACCTGTACCACGGACCGCAGGTCAACAATCAAGTCCCGCCGCTCTAGCCCGCCCCGCGAGGGAGCGCACCCCCAACCGCGGGTGCTCGCGGTCCCGGCCCAGAGCCCTGCGCGCCGGCCACTGGGATCATCTACCGCATGAGACCGCTGGGGCCGCTGATCCCTGACGACAGTTCGCGGGCCGCCAGGTGGCTGCGCCGGGCCCGCGGGATCACCTTGGAGGCGCTGGCCTTCATCGTGGTGACGCTGCTGGCGCCGGTGCTGCTTTCGGCGGCGGTGGTCGTCGACCTGGGTTTGTGGCTGCGCCACCGCAAGCCGTGGATGGCCGTGCGCCTGGTGGCGATGCTGTGGTGGTTCCTGCTCGGCGAGCTCTACGGGGTGCTCGGCCTGACGTTGATCTGGATCGCCTCCGGCGGCCGAGACTCGGCCGGCCGGCGCGCTCGGGTGTATCGGCTCAAGCGCAGCTGGCTGCGCAGCCACCTCGGCGGCGTGCGACGGCTGTTTAGGTTGCGCTTCGAGATCGAGGGGCTGGAGCTCGCCGGACCAGGCCCGGTGCTCGTGCTGGCCCGTCACGCCAGCATCATCGACAACACGCTGCCCGACGTGATCATCGGTGGTGCGCACGGCACCGGCTTTCGCTTCGTGATCAAGCGTGAGCTGGAGATGCTCCCGGCGATCGATATCGGTGGCCGTTGGGTACCGACCCTGTTCGTGCGCCGGGCCTCGGGCGACACCGCCGGCGAGCTGGCGCGGATGGAGGTCTTGACCGCACACCTCGCCGCCGACGACGGGCTGCTGATCTATCCGGAGGGCACCCGCTGGACGGCGCAGAAGCTGATCCATGCGCAGGCTGTGATCGCCGAGCGCCAGCCCGAGATCGCACCGCTGGCTGCGGGCCTGCGTTACGTGCTGCCGCCCCGTCTTGGCGGCACCGTGAAGCTGCTCGAGTGCGCGCGCGACGTCGACATCGTGCTGTTCGGCCACTTCGGCCTCGACGGCTTCGAGTACATCTCCGACATCTGGGCCGGAGGCCTCGTCGGTGCCACCGTGCAGCTCAAGTTCTGGCGCTTCCCGGCCGCTGAAGTTCCGGCCGACCGCGCTCAACAGATCGTTTGGCTGTACGCCCGCTGGCAGGAGCTCGACGACTGGATCGCCGAGGCGCGGCAGCACTCCGGAACGCGGCTGGCCGCCAAGGCGGAGACGCTCGCCCCGAGCTAGCCCGACGGGAGTTCGGCGCACGGCCGATCGCTGATTGAATGCCGATTTAGAAACTGATTGCGATGGGTCGGCCGCGCCCGCGGATTCGGCGCGCCGGCGGTTTTCTGCGAACGCGACGACTCCCTCTCAGGACACCATCCGACGTCGCGTCGCGATTAGGGACGAGAACCGTCGCTGGCGGACGCTCCGGGGCCGCTCGACAGAAGGCGAACGCGTGCCCGCCGATCTGCGAGACGGTTTCGGGCTCCGCGCTGGGGTGTCCCAGCGCAACTCAGGGTTGGGTCTTCTCGCCCTCGAGATCTGTTGCTTTCCCGAGCTTCTCATCTGCGTCAGGCGTTGCTTCGGGTTCGGTTTTCACCTCAGCCTGCTGCGCGCGGCCTTCATCAGCCAGGGTCTCGTTACCTACCAACTCGCCGGCCGTCTCCTTGGCCTTACCGGCGAGCACGCCAAACAGTCCTTCCCGTGTCAGCTCGGGGTTCTCCTCGCCTGTCAAGTCGCTCACCGCTCCTTCCGCCGTGGTTTCAAATGGGACCTGCGCAAACGGTCACGCTGGAAGACGACAACCTACCGGCAACGACGCTGGCCGTTGTCCGGCCGGCTCGTCGTGGTCGGCCTCCCAAGTTGTGCAAAGCCGGCGCTAGGCGGTTGCCGAGGCGAGCAGCACCACGTTCGAGAAGCTCAGCAGCTTCGAGCCACCCCCCGCATCCGCTGCGGCCTGCGTGATCGCGTCCCACGCCTCTTCCTGGGCCTCGCCTGCGTGCTGCTCGATCATCGCCCGGATCGGGGCGGAGATCGCCCTGATGTAGGCGGTAAAGTGCTCCGGGGAGTCGAACTCGAAGGTGACCTCTTCCTGCTCCACGGCGACCTTCGAGAACCCACCTCCTTTGAGCAAGGTGGCAAGTACGCGGGGCGCTCGGACCGCTCGTGCCCCTTGCCCGGGCGTGCGTCGGCGGGTCATGAGCTGATCGTCGTGGCCCGGACGTCGACCGCTGAGTGGTAGCGTGCCACGGGATGTTAAAAACGGTTAGGACGTGCATCGTTGCGCTCGTGGTGGGCGCGTTTCTCGCCGTAACCGCCTCGGCCCAGACAGGCGACGTACTGCACCCGCCAGGCCAGCCGGCGTTCGTGCCTCGGCTCGGGGACTGGGAAGCCACCACCAAAGGCTTCCGCGCCAGCTTTGAACTAGTCCGCAACCGCCGCAACCTAATGTACGGAGCCGCGGGCTACGGCATCTACGACCTTGTCCTCTCAGAACCGGCGACATGTCCGACTGATCCGACCGCGGTAGCGCTGAGCTCGGCGGGCTCGCAGCGGTTCCAGCTACTCGTCGGTCGCACCGGCGCGTTTCCGTACCGCCAAGGTCGACGGATTGGCGCGCTTACGGGTACCCGTTCAGCCGTCGTGACCGCAGCGGTCGGAACCTTTGGCCAGGGCACGACGTGCAGGACCCACCTGCGGTGGCGGCTGCGGCCAATGCACCGGCTGCCCGTTAGCGACGGCCCGTGGACAATCTCGTTCAGTGACGGCGAACACAGCCGCACCACCGTTAGCGGTGGCGGACGCGCGACCTCCCTCGGTCTGCCCAGCGTCTCCGCGTCCTGCGCCGGCGCCCCGGGACCGATCGCGCTGGGAGGGGTCGACATTTTCATCCCTCCAAACCGGCGTGTCGATGAGACGCTTCCCGAGTCCGGCGGCGCAACGCTGCGGCTGCTCTGGACCTTCACCAGTCGTACCGCAGGCTCCGGTAGCGTCACCGCCGACGCGCCCGGCTGCCAGTCTCGAACCCTCTCGTTCGTCGCGCGACAAACCTAATGCCAGGTGACTGCGTCGGCCGGGTCCGGGGTGACGATGTTCCCGCTCCCGCCGGGCCATTCGTTCTCGTGCTGCAAGAGTGGTAAGGGGTCGTCTTCAAGCCGTCGGGTGTACGTACGCGAACATCGTCGGTTAGATACGCCGGACTCCCGGGAAGATCGAGAGCAGGGGCGATCTCGCGCGGCCTGCGGGGAGCCCCTCCCGTCAGGCCGGATTTCATTGGAGAACCATGAAGTTGAGCACGAGCAAAGCAATCTCGACATGAGTGCGCAGTCGCCGGTGAGCCGGCCTGAACCCCTGGCACCGTCTGGCGAGCAAACCGAAATCGTCCATGGCGGCCAACGAGCGGTCGTGGTCGAGGTCGGCGGCGCGCTACGCGCGTACGAGGTCGAAGACTGGGCGGTGCTCGACGGCTACGAGCGCAGTGAGCGTTGCACGGCGGCTCGGGGTCAGTCGCTGATCCCGTGGTCCAACCGCCTCAGAGACGGCGCCTACCGCTTCGAGCAGCACGACTATCAGCTGGCGTTAAGCGAACCGGCCAAGGGCAACGCGATTCATGGTCTGGTCCGCTTCGCGAACTGGACGGTTGCGCAGCGCGGGCGCGAGCGTGTGACCATGGCTCACGTGCTGCATCCGCAGCCTGGCTATCCCTTCGCACTGAGCCTCACCATCGAGTATGCGCTCTCAGACGCAGGTCTTACGGTGACCACGACCGCGCTCAACCTAGGGACGAGCCGTTGTCCTTTCGGGGCCGGCGCTCACCCTTACCTGTCGGTCGGGACCGATGTGATCGACGCTGCCGTTCTGAAGATCCCCGCCAACCGCTGGCTGCCCAGCGACGCGCGCGGCATCCCGACTGGCGTCGAGCCGGTCGACGGCACCCCATATGACTTCCGCCAACCGCGCCCCATAGGCGACGCGCAGCTGGACACCGGTTACGCCGACCTGAGGCGCGATCCGGACGGACGCGCCCGCGTCGTGCTGCAAGGGCCAGAGGGACAGCCGGGGGTGGCTCTGTGGTTGGACGAGAGCTACGGCTAGGTGATGGCGTTCACGGGCGAATCGCTGCCGGGGACCGGGCGGCGCCGGCGCGGTCTGGGTGTCGAGCCGATGACTTGCGCCCCCAACGCCTTTCAAACCGGGGACGGTCTGCGCAGCCTGGCGCCGGGCGAATCGTGCGTCAGCCGGTGGGGGCTTGAGCCCGATTCATCCCCGGGACCGGCAGCGAGGGACCGACCATGATGGTTGGGCGGACGGCGCCGGAGCTGCGCACGGCCACCGGGTTGGCCCCGCGGGTTGACCAGATCGAGGTGGGCGCCTACACGATCCCCACAGACGCGCCCGAGGCCGACGGCACCTTAGCGTGGGATTCGACAACGATCGTGGTGGTCCACGTGCATGCGGCCGGCATCAGCGGCCTGGGCTACACCTACGCCGACCTCTCCACGGCGACACTGATCGAGACCAAGCTTGCAGATGTGGTGCGAGGTGCCGACGCGACCGCGCCGCGCGGCGCGTGGGCAGCGATGGTGCACGCAACGCGCAACCTGGGACGGCCCGGGATCACATCGATGGCGATCTCAGCGGTCGACGTCGCCCTCTGGGATCTGCACGCGCGGCTCCTCGGCGCTCCACTGGCCCGGGTGCTGGGCGCGGGCCGCGACCATGTGCCGGTGTACGGCTCTGGGGGTTTCACCGCGTACTCAAACGAGCGGCTGGCCGAGCAGCTCGCCGGCTGGGTGGACGCGGGCATCCCCCGAGTCAAGATGAAGGTCGGCACCCACCCCGAGGACGACCCCGAGCGCGTCCGCGTCGCGCGGGAGGCGATCGGCCCCGGGACCGAGCTGTTCGTCGACGCCAACGGCGCATACAGCGTCAAGCAGGCGATCGCGCTCGCCGACACGTTTTGCGAGCAGGCCAGGGTCAGCTGGTTCGAGGAGCCAGTCAGCTCCGACGATCTCGCGGGGCTGGCCTTGGTGCGCGACCGGGCGCCGGCGGGCATGGACGTCGCCGCGGGTGAATACGGCTACGACGCGGTCTACTTCGAGCGGATGGTCTCCGCGGGCGCGGTCGACGTGCTCCAAGCTGACATCACGCGCTGCGGCGGCGTCACCGAGCTGCTGCGCGCTGGGGCGATCTGCCGCGCCCACAGTCTGCCGCTGTCACTGCACTGCGGGCCGGCGATCCACGTCCACGCCGCGACGGCACTCCAGCAGCTGCGCCACCTTGAGTACTTCCATGACCACGTGCGGATCGAGCGACTGCTGTTCGACGGCCTTCCGGAGCTGCGCGACGGTGCACTGTGGCCCGATCTGGACCGACCCGGCCTCGGCCTGGAGCTCAAGCGCTCCGACGCCGAGGCCTACGCCGCATGACCGGACCAACTTTGATGAAAACGACGACCAAAGGCACGATATGAGCAAGCCGACAGCGGCGGACAATCTTTGTGAGCGACTGATCGAGTGGGACGTGGACACGATCTACGGCTTCCCGGGGGACGGGATCAACGGGATTCTCGGCGCGCTCCGCCGCCATCAGCACAAGCTGCGCTTCATACAGACTCGCCATGAGGAGATGGCGTCGTTCATGGCCAGCGGTCACGCCAAGTTCACCGGCAAGGTCGGCGTCTGCATGGCCACCTCGGGGCCGGGGGCGATCCATCTGCTCAACGGGCTCTACGACGCCAAGCTCGATCACCGGCCGGTTGTGGCGATCGTCGGTCAGACGTTCGCTCGCGCGATCGGTGGCGACTTTCAGCAGGAGGTCAAGCTGCTGCAGCTCTACAGCGACGTGGCGTCGGCATTCTGCGAGCAGGCCAACGTCCCGTCTACGATCCGCCACCTGATCGACCGGGCCAGGCGGATCGCCCAAACCGAGCAAACCGTGACATGCGTGATCGTGCCCGCCGACGTGCAGGACATGGAAGCGGTGCCCGAGCAGCCGCACGCTACCCATACCGTGCACACCGGGATCGGCTACTGGCCGGGGCGGCGGATTCCCAGCCAGTCGCAGCTCCAGCAGGCCGCCGACATCCTCAACGCCGGCGAAAAGGTGGCGATGCTGGTCGGCCAGGGGGCGCTGGAGGCGACCGACGAGGTGATCGCGGTGGCTGACACACTCGGCGCGGGGATCGCCAAGGCGCTGCTGGGGAAGGCCGCCGTGCCCGACGACATCCCTTACTGCACCGGCGCCATCGGCCTGCTGGGCACCAAGCCGAGCTGGGACATGATGCAGGGCGCCGACACGCTGCTGATGGTCGGCTCGAGCTTTCCCTACTCGGAGTTTTTGCCCAAGACCGGCCAGGTCAAGGCGATCCAGATCGATCTAATGGGCCGGATGCTGAGCATTCGCTACCCGATGGACCTCGCCCTGGAGGGCGACAGCAAAGAGTCGCTCAAGGAGCTCTTGCCGTTGCTGCACCGTAAGGAGGACCGCAGCTGGCAGGAGGAGATCAAGAGCAACGTCGCTGACTGGTGGCGGCTGATGGACGATCAGGGGCAGCCAGCAGACCGCAACGGCCGAATCCGGCCACAGGGCTTGTTCTCCGCACTCTCGCGCCAGCTGCCCGACAACGCAATTCTCTCCAGTGACTCGGGCTCGGCGGCCAACTGGTACGCGCGGCAGATCCGGATCCGCCGTGGGATGAAGGCGATGCTGTCAGGCAACCTGGCCACGATGGTCCCGGGCGTACCCTTCGCAATCGCCGCGAAGTTCGCCTATCCGGAACGGGTGGCGATCGCAATGGTCGGCGACGGCGCGATGCAGATGGGCGGCATGGCCGAGATGCTGACCGCGGCCAAGTACTACAAGACCTGGGCCGACCCTCGGATGGTGGTGCTCGTGCTCGTCAACGAGGATCTCAATCAGGTCACCTGGGAGCAGCGGGTGATGGAGGGCGATCCGCAGTTCAAGGCCTCCCAGGAGATTCCCTACGTCGACTACGCCGCCTGGGCGGAGCTGATTGGCCTGAAGGGAATCAAGGTCACCCAGGCGGCGGAGATCGAGGACGCCTGGCGGGTGGCGCTGAGCGCCGATCGGCCGGTGATCATCAGTGCTCTGACCGACCCCAACGAGGCGCCCCTGCCGCCGCACATCACGTTCGCGCAGGCCAAGGGGTTCGCCGAGTCGGTGGCCAAGGATCCCGAGAGCGGGATGGCGGGCGCGGTCGAGTCGCTGCGCGAGAAGGCCCGCGAGTTCATGCCGGGCGAATGACGATGCGATCTACCCGCGCCGCCAAGCGCCGCTCTGAGCACCGCATCGACCGCTGGGTGTCGAACGTCCAGCACGGGCGCTTCGAGCGCTCGCTGTCAGGAATGACGGCGTTCGCCGCCCTGGTCACGACCTCCGAGGTCTACATCGAGCACTACCGCGCAAGCTTTGGCAACAAGATGATGTGGAGCCCGATCATCGTCACCCCGCCGGTGATGATCGCCGGGATCGGCGGCGTCTTCAGCCGGCGCTGGGCCAAGACCTACCTCCCGATCACGGCCGCCATCTACACCGCCAACGGCCTGCTCGGCGAGTACTACCACGCGCGCGGTGTGGCGCGGCGCCCGGGCGGCTTCTCAGAGGCCAGCTACAACCTGGCCATGGGGCCGCCGATCATGGCCCCGGGCCTGATGACGATCGTCGGCGCGATGGGACTGCTGGCCGCGGTCCTGCGCCGGGAGGACTAGCCGTGTCAGCCCAAGAGAAGCGGGACCTAAAAAAGCCTGACCACCTCCCCAACCTGCGCCCCGGAAAGCAGCCGCGCCATCGCGCCTGGCTGCCGCGCCAGCGCCAGGGGACCAGCCCGCAGATGATCGGACGCTATCCGGACTACGACGTGCTTCAGAACGCCGAGAACTGGGACGCCGCCACTCGGGAGGTGGTGACCAAGCGTCTGCACATGAACGGCCCACTGCGGTTCTTCGCCGCCGGGGAGGAGCAGGCGCTGCGCGCGCTGTGCGATGTGACCACCGCTCAGGACGCAGAACCCCGAGTGCCGGTGGCCGAGATGGTCGACGACAAATATGCCAGCGGAAAGCTCGATGGTTTTCGCTACGCCAACATGCCCCGGGACACCGAGACCTGGCACCTGGTCCTGCGCGGGCTGGATGAGACCGCGCGCAACCGCTACGGCGCCAAGGACTTCGCGGCGGCGGATCTCGAGGCCCAGGAGGCGATCGTGGCCGCGATGTCCGACGGGTCGCTGAGCGGCGGAACGTGGGACGAGCTCGACGTCTCACGGGCGTTCTCGGTCTGTATGCGCGCGATCCTAGCCGCCTTCTACTCGCACCCTTGGGCCTGGAACGAGATCGGTTACGGGGGCCCAGCCTACCCGCAGGGTTACATGCGCCTCGGGCCGGTCTCGATCCTCGAGCCGCACGAGCGGGCCGGCGCCACCTCCGAGGATCCCGTCCGGATCGCCGATGAGCTCGGGCCGTGACCTCGCGTCTGAGGGGAGCCTTGAAGGGTGCGGTCGGACCGCGCGACAACGACTCGCGCTATCTGCTGGACGTCCACCGCCGGGATCTGCCCGGCCAGGACACGATGGCGCGCTACGCCGAGTCCGATGAGGTGGATCTGGTCATCGTCGGCGCCGGGGCCGGGGGCTCGGTGCTCGCCCAGCGTTTGGCCCGCCACGGTTGGCGGATCGTGATCATCGAGGCCGGACCGTTCTGGCACCCCGACGAGGACTGGGTCTCTGACGAGGCCGGCTCGCATCAGCTCTACTGGACCCAGGAGCGCGTGATCGGCGGTGCCGACCCGATCGAGCTGGGCAAGAACAACTCGGGACGCGGCGTCGGGGGCTCGATGGTCCACTACGCCGGCTATACGCCGCGGTTTCATCCCTCGGACTTCGAAACGATGTCGCGGGACGGCGTCGGGGCCGACTGGCCGATCTCCTATTGGGACCTCAAACCGCATTACGAGCAGTTCGAGCGCGAGCTGCCGGTGGCCGGGCAGGACTGGCCGTGGGGAGATCCGCACCGTTATCCGTTCTCACCGCACCCGATCGGCGAGGCCGCCTCGATCCTTTGGCGCGGCGCGCTCCAGCGGGGGATCGAGATGCGCGTTGGACCGGTTGGAATCGTCAACGGCACGTTCGGCAACCGCCCTCACTGCATCTACCGCGGCTTCTGCCTGCAGGGCTGCAAGGTCAACGCAAAGGCCAGCCCGTACGTGACCCATCTCCCCGACGCGCTCGCACATGGGGTCGAGATCCGGGCCAGCAGCATGGCGGTCCGCGTCGAGCTCGATGCCGCCGGGGAGCGGGCGACGGGTGTGACCTACGTGCGCGAGGGCGACGACGCGCATTGTCATCAGCGCGCCCGGGCGGTCGCGGTCTGCGGGTACTCGATCGAGACCCCGCGGCTGCTCTTGCACTCGACATCGAAAAGCTTCCCCAACGGGCTGGGCAACAACGATGACCATGTCGGACGTCATGTGATGGTGCAGGGCGCCTCCCATACCGCCGGCCGGTTCCCCCAGGAGCTGCGCATGTACAAGGGGCCGC
>JBPCMW010000069.1:0-6267 GCA_051001875.1 Solirubrobacteraceae bacterium
GACTGCTTGCGCACGGTGAACGTCTCCCGCGCCCCATGTCCCTGCCGCTTGATGACCACGCCCTCGAACACCTGAGTACGGCGTCGGGTGCCCTCGATGACCTGGAAATGGACGCGGAGCCGGTCCCCAGCGTCAAACGCGGGCACTCGGCGGAGCTGGGCTCGCTCCAAGCTGTCGATCACGGTGCTCATGGCAAGTAAGCGCGTCGGCGGTACCGGCTCTCTACCGGTTCCGGGGCCTTCACGCCACCAGGCGTGTGGCCCGTCCGCGCGGGGCGGCCTATGGTAGCGAACCAGCGTCGGCGCGCGATCGGCTCTGGGCGAGACGCCATTCACGAATCCGCGCATGGTGACCTGAGAGGAGCACTTCCGGTACCGGCCAGCCGCGGAACTCGGCCGGCCGGGTGTAGTGCGGATACTCCGGCGCCCCCGCGAGCGCCTGGCTGAATGACTCCTCGAGGGCCGATTGCTCGTGGCCCAGGGCACCGGGCAGCTTCCGCAGCACCGCGTCGCACACCACCATCGCGGGGAGTTCGCCGCCGGCCAGGACATACCGTCCGATCGAGATCTCGTCCGAGACGAAGTGGTCGAGGATGCGTTGATCAAACCCCTCGTAGCGGCCGCACAGCAGAGTCAGGCTTGGCTCGAGGACCAGTTCGTCGACCAGGCTGTCGTCGAGCAACCGCCCGCCGGGGGTCAGCGCAACGATCCGCCGCCCCGCCCGCAGCTCCGACGGATCCTCGCCGTAGCGGGCGCGCAGAGCGGCCTCGACCACGTCGACCCTCAGCACCATCCCGGCGCCCCCGCCGAACGGCGTGTCATCTACCTGCCCCGCGTTCAGCGGCGTGTGGTCGCGGTAGTTGACGTACTCCAGCCGGTTGCCGTGGGCCAGCGTATTCTCCACGTGACGCTGACGCTCAAACCAGGCGAAGGCGTCGGGAAACAGGGTGAAGACGTCGAGCTCCATCAGCCGTCCCGGAGGAACTGCACATCGACCAGGATCTCCCGTCGCTCGATGTCCACGGTCTGCACGGCGTCGCTGACCAGTGGGACCAGCAGCTCTCCGCCGCCATCGGCGAGCACGACCTCCAGCACCTCGCAGGATGGAAGCGCCAGCACGCGGCGCACCGTCCCCAGTTCCCGTCCCGAGTCGCGGACCGTGCAGCCCTCCAGATCCTCGACCCACCATTCCTCTGGCCCCAGTTCTGGAGCCTCGCTACGCGGCGCTAGCAGCTCCTGGCCGCGAAGAGACGAGACGGCTCCGCGGTCCTCGTAACCGGCCAGGCGCACGATCGGCCGCAGGTCCGTGCCGGCCCGGCGCGTGATGCGCAGCTCCTGCCCCGCGACCGTCACCGTCGCGTCGAGCACCAGCAGCTGGGCATTCGGCTGGTGCACGTAGAAGCTGCCGTCGAGCCCGTGGGGGCTTCCAACCGCGCCGGCTCGTAGCCATCCGCGGTCCTCGGCCATCAGGAGTCGACGATGTCCACAAAGACGCGGCGCTTGTCCTTGACCGCCGCGCTCTTGATGATGGTGCGCAGCGCCGAAGCGGTCCGGCCACCGCGGCCGATCACGTTCCCGTAGTCGTCACCGGCTACCGAGAGCTCGAGCACCAGCGTGCCATCGTCCTCCTGCACCTCGTTGACCGAGACCTCGTCGGGCTTCTCGACCAGCCCCCGCGCCAGGTACTCGAGCAGGTCCTTCATCGCGCCCGAGTGGCTAATGGATGCCCTGCGTGCGCAGCAGCTTGCGAACCGTGTCGGTCGGCTGCGCGCCGCGGGCGAGCCAGTCGCGGATGCGCTCCTCGTCAAGCACGATGGTCGAGGGGTTGGTCTGGGCGTTGTACTGCCCGACCGTCTCGATCACGCGACCATCACGCTTGCTGCGCTGATCAGCTACGACGACGCGCCAAATCGGATTCTTGCGGCTGCCGATGCGAGTGAGTCTGAGTCTGACTGACATGACGTGACGAGCTTAGCGGGCGCCGCGCATGAGCGCCCCGAGGTCGGGCATCTTGCCGTTCGCGACCTGACGCATGACCTTGCGCATCTGCTAGAACTGCTTGATCAGGGCCTTGACCGCCTGCACGTTGGTTCCCGACCCGCGGGCTATGCGCAGACGCCGTGAGCCTTTGATCAGCTCCGGATGCCGGCGCTCCTGGGGCGTCATGGACAGGATGATCGCCTCGAGCCGGTCAAATTCAGACTCGTCAACTTTCACCCCGCGGAGCTCCTTCCCTACCCCCGGGATCATGCCGAGCAGCGACTGCAGCGGTCCCAGGCGCCGCACCTGCTTCATCTGGTCAAGGAAATCGTCCAGCCCGAACTCCTGCTTGCGGAACTTGCGCTCGAGCTCGGCCGCCTGCTCTTCGTCGTAGCTCGCTTCCGCCTTCTCGATCAGCGTCATCACGTCGCCCATGCCGAGGATGCGCTGGGCCATCCGATCCGGGTGGAAGCGCTCGAACTGATCGAGCTTCTCCCCGGTGGAGGCGAACATGATCGGCTTGCCGGTGACGGCATTGAACGACAGCGCCGCCCCGCCGCGGGCGTCGCCGTCGAGCTTGGTCATGACCACACCGTCGAACTGGACGACCTCCGCGAACTGCTCGGCCACATTGACGGCGTCCTGGCCGGTCATCGCGTCGACGACCAGCAGCACATCGTGCGGCTGCGTCGCCTTCTTGATGTTGGCCAGCTCGGCCATCAGCTCCTGGTCGACATGCAGCCGCCCGCTGGTGTCGATGATCAGCATGTCCTTGCCCTCGGACTGCGCCCGATCCCGGGCCCAGGCGGCGATCTTCACGGGGTCGCGGTCCGTGCCCTGCTCGTAGACATCGACTCCGGCCTGAGCCCCGACCTTGATCAGCTGGTCGACCGCAGCCGGGCGGTAGACATCGCACGCGGCCACGGCCACGGAGGACCCCTGCTCGCGCAGAAACTTCGCCAGCTTGCCCGTGGCCGTCGTCTTGCCCGACCCCTGGAGGCCCGCCATGATCACCACGGTGGGAGGGCGCGGCGAGAACACGAGCTCGCGGGAGGCACCCCCCATCAGCTCGGTCAGCTCGTCACTGACGATCTTCACCACCTGCTGGCCGGGGTTGAGCTTCCCGACGACGCCTGCTCCCAGCGCACGCTCCTTGACGGCGTTGGTGAAGCTCTTGACCACCTTGAAGTTGACGTCCGCCTCGAGCAGGGCAAGGCGGATCTCCCGCATCGCCGCGGAGACGTCGTCCTCGGTCAGCGTGCCGCGCCCGCGGACGTCGGCGAGCGTGGCCTGCAGCTTCTCTGCCAGTGAGTCGAACATGGGGGTTCTCTACCAGGCTACGCCGGGCCCAGCCCGTCCGGCTTCTCGGCCGGCGCGACCGCGGGCGCGGCCGCCTCAGCACGCGCGTTGAGCGCCTTGCCGAGGCCGCTGAACGCGTCCGTGAACTCCGAGGGGATCACGAACACCTTATTGGCGGCACCCTGCCCGAGCTGCGGCAGCATCTGCAGGTACTGATAGCTGAGCAGCGCCTGGTCGGGCTTGCCCTCGTGGATCGCGGTGAACACCGTGTCGATCGCCTTGGCGTCACCTTCGGCGCGGAGGATCGCCGCCTGCTTGGCCCCCTCGGCCTTGAGGACCGCGGACTGCTTCTCACCCTCAGCGGTGAGGATCTGCGACTGCTTGAAGCCCTCGGCAGTGAGGATCGCGGCGCGCTTGTCCCGCTCGGCCCGCATCTGCTTCTCCATCGCCTCCTGAATCGTTCCCGGGGGATCGATCGACTTGATCTCGACCCGGTTGACCCGAATGCCCCACTTGCCGGTGGCCTCGTCCAGCACGCCGCGGAGCTGGGCGTTTACGTGGTCACGGCTCGTCAGCGCAACCTCGAGGCTCATCCCGCCGACCACGTTGCGGAGCGTGGTTACGGTGATCTGCTCGATTCCCTGGAGCGGGTTGGCGATCTCGTAGGTGGCGGACTTCGCATCGGTCACCGTGAAGTACAGGACGGTGTCGATCTGCACGACGAGGTTGTCCTCGGTGATCACCGGTTGCGGCGGAAACGAGACCACCTGCTCACGCAGGTCGATCAACGGCTTCAGACGGTCCATGAACGGGACCAGGATCGCCAGCCCGGGGTTCAGCGTCCGGCTGTAACGGCCGAGCCGCTCGACCACGCCGGCGCGGGCCTGCGGCACGATCCGCACCGTGCGCGCGGCCATGACCAACAGGAAGACCACTATGACGATGGCGACGATTGCTCCGGTCATGCCCCGCTCCTGTTCATTCGGTGACGAGCGCCGTGGCGCCCTTGATCTGTACGACCTGTACGCGGGTCCCGGTCTCGATGACCTGATCCTCGTCATAAGCTCTGGCTGTCCACACCTCGCCGCCGATTTTGATGCACCCGACCCCTTCGGCGTTGACGATCCGCTCGAGCACGATCGCGTCGCTTCCGAGCAGGGCGGCGGAACCGGTCCGAATGTGCGGCGGCGTCTGCATGTGCGACCGCGCGATCGGCCGCACGAGGACCAGGCTGAGCAGGGAAGCCAGCACGAACACGATCCAGCCCACGAGTTCGCCGGCGCTTGCCGCCTCGGCGATCGCGGCCAGTCCAGCTCCGAGTGCGAACGGAGCCAGAAAGAACCCGCTGGTGAGCATCTCGCCGACGCCGAACACCCCGGCGGCGACCACCCACAGAACCCAGCCTGACATGTCTTCCGAGCTTACAGCGGCTGGCTCAGCTCACCAACGCGCGCGCGAACTCCTCGGCCTCGAACGGCCGTAGATCCTCGAGCTTCTCCCCCACCCCGATCAGCTTCACCGGGATGCCGAGCTCATGGGCAATGGCCAAGGCGATCCCGCCTTTGGCCGTGCCGTCGAGCTTCGTCAGCACGAGACCGCTCACCTCGATCGCCTCGGAAAACAGCCGGGCCTGGCGAAGCCCGTTCTGGCCGGTGGTGGCGTCCACGGTCAACAGCGTCTCGTGGGGGGCTTCGGGAATCTGCTTGGCGATCACCCGGCGGATCTTCGCCAGCTCGCCCATCAGGTCATCCTGCGTGTGCAGGCGGCCAGCGGTGTCGACGATCACGACGTCGGCGCCATCTCGGCGCGCCCGGGCGATCGCGTCGTAGGCCACCGACCCCGGATCGGCTCCGGACGTTCCTTTGACAAAGCCGACCTCGGCGCGCTGCGCCCACAGCTCGAGCTGCTCCACCGCCGCAGCGCGGAAGGTGTCGGCCGCCGCGAGCACGACCGTGCAGCCGAGCTCGTTGCGCAGATGCCACGCCAGCTTTCCGACGGTGGTCGTCTTGCCGGTGCCGTTGACCCCCGCCATCAGGATCACGCTCGGCTGGGGGGTCAGGTCGATCCGGTCCTCGCCGGTCTTGGCGATCCCCGCGAGCAGCTCCACCAGCCGGTCGGTCAGCGCCTCTCCGCCGGTGATCTCGCCCTCCGTTGCCTCGTGCTCGAGCTGCTCGACCACCTGGGCCGTCGTGCGGGCGCCGACGTCGGCATAGATCAGGGCCTCCTCCAAGCGCTCCCAGGTCTCGTCGCTGAGATCCTCGAACAGCGTCGCCTGGATCTCGCTGGTCAGCGCCTGGCGGGTCTTGCGCAGGCTTTCTCGCAGCCTGCGGAACCGACCCACGCGCTGCTCCTCAGAACCGTCTGGACCGCCGGCCGCCGGCGACGCCGTCGCGCTGCCGGTGACGATGAACAGGTCCTGCCAGTCGCGAGCCATGCCACGGGCGACGTTACCAGTGGGGCGGGGGCGCCCGGGGGGCGCCGGCGCGCCGGCTCCGACGGCTACGCCGCTTGGGGCAGCCGGCGGGAGATCACCTTGGAGACCCCGTCGCCACCCATCGACACCCCATACAGCGAATCGGCGGCCTCCATCGTGCGCTTCTGGTGGGTCACGACGATGAACTGCGCGCGCTTGGAGTACTGGCCGAGCAGCGCCAGAAAGCGATCGATGTTCACATCGTCGAGCGCGGCTTCGACCTCGTCGAGGATGTAGAACGGGCACGGCCGAGCGAGGAACACTGCAAACAGGAACGCAAGCGCGGTCATCGCTTTCTCCCCGCCCGAGAGCAGTGAGAGCCGCTTCATCTCCTTGCCGGCGGGAGTTATCTCGATCTCGACCCCCAGCAGGTCCTCCTCGGATTCGGCGACCTCCTCCAGCTCCTCGCCGGCGGGCTCGGCGGGGGCGGGAACTGCTGCACCGCCCAGCACGCGGGCCGGTGAGTCGCGCTCGCCCGCGACGAGCCGCAAGCGTCCGCGCCCCCCGGGGAACATC
>JBPCMW010000070.1:0-11278 GCA_051001875.1 Solirubrobacteraceae bacterium
TCCGAGGGCACGCTCGGGGTGATCACCTCGCTGACGGTCCAGGTGCGACCGGCGCCAGAGCGCCGGGTCTACTCGGGCTGGCGGTTTGGCTCATTCGCTGTGGGGACAACCGCCCTGCGGCGGCTCGCTCAGGACGGCCCGGTCCCGACGGTACTCAGGCTGTCCGACGAGGCCGAGACGGCGCTGAACCTGGCCCGCCCCGCCCAACTAGCTCAGGGGTCCGGCGCCGGGGGATGTCTCGCTGTGGTCGGCTACGAGGGCGCCGAGAACGCGGTGGAGGCTCGCCGTGCGGAGGCCGAGTCGGTTCTGCGGGCATTGGGCGGAGAGCCGGACCCGGAGGCCGGCGAGACGTGGGAGCGCGATCGCTACCGCGGCCCCTACCTCCGTGACGCGCTGCTGGACGCCGGAGCGCTGGTCGAGACGCTGGAAACGGTGGCTTTCTGGTCTCGGTTGCCGAGGCTCTACGAGGCGGTCACCAACGCCGTGCGCGAGGCGCTGAGCGCTCAGGGCACGCCGCCGGTGATTCTGTGCCACGTCTCGCACGTATATCCCTCCGGTGCCTCGCTTTACTTCACCGTCGGCTGCGCCGCGCTCGACGACCCGGTGGCCCAGTGGCGACAGGCCAAGGCTGCCGCCGGCGACGCGATCGAGTCGTCCGGCGGCTCGATCAGCCACCACCATGGTGTCGGTCGAGATCATGTCCGCTGGTACCGGCAGGAGATCGGCGAACCGGCCGGTGCCATCCTGCGCGCGGTCAAGGCCCAGCTCGACCCGGCGGGAATCATGAATCCCGGCATCCTCATCCCCGGAGGCCCAGCGTGAGCGACAGCGACCGCATACGACGCTTGGCCGAGCTGATCGTCCGCTTCGGCGCCAACGTCCAACCCGGCCAGATCGTCTCGATCTCATCCGAGCCCGGCAAAGAGCAGCTCGCTCGGGCGATCGCCGAAGTTGCCTACGCGGCGGGGGCAAAGTTCGTGGATCTCCGGGTGTTCGACCTGCATTTCAAGCGCGCTCGGGCGATTCACGCAGACCCCGACACGCTAAGCTACGTCCCGCCCTGGTACGGACAGCAGATCCTGTCACTCGGCGCACACCGCGGCGCGGTGATCACGCTGACCGGGCCGGTGGAGCCGCATCTGATGGAAGGTGTCGACCCCCGGCGCCTGGGCCAGGACATGCTCCCGCGCGTGCGCGAGTCCGAGCAGGTCCTCAACGACGGCACACTCAACTGGACGGTCGCGCCATGCCCGACCCTCGGCTGGGCGAGGTTGGTGCACCCGCGCCTCGACGGCCCAGCCGCGCTGGAGCAGCTGTGGTCGGACATCGCGCACGTGTGCAGGCTCGACGAGGCCGACCCGGTCGCGGCGTGGAATACGCGGCTTGACCGGCTGATCGAGGTCGCCCAGACGCTCACCGCGCTGCGGCTTGACTCGCTGCACTTTGATGGACCGGGCACCGACCTGACGATCGGCCTGCTGCCCACGAGCCGCTGGACCGGCGCCCGTATCTCCACCGCGGAAGGCATCGTCCACGCTCCCAACCTGCCGACCGAGGAGGTGTTCACGACCCCCGACCCCGAGCGGACCTCCGGCGTCGTCACCTCTACCAAGCCGCTATTCGTGTCGGGTGCGCTGATCACCGGACTGCGGGTGCGCTTCGAGTCGGGGCGAGCCGTGGAGATCGAAGCCGAGCGCGGGGCGGCGACGCTGCGCGCGCTCGCCGACCGCGGGCCGGGCGCCGCCCGGCTCGGCGAGGTCGCCCTGGTCGACCGTGATAGCCGCATCGGCCAACTGGGGACGGTGTTTTTCGACACGCTTCTGGACGAGAACGCCGCCAGCCATATCGCGTTGGGAGCAGGACTCGAGATGGCCCTCGACGGCGACAGCGATCACGCGCGGATGAACCGCAGCGAGATCCACATCGACTTCATGATCGGCTCCGACGACCTGGGCGTCACCGGAATCACCAGCGACGGAAGCGAAGTTCCGCTGCTGCGCGGGGGCGCATGGCAGGTCTGAGCCCGATCGCTCGCTACGCTAACCCGGTTTCCTGGAGAGGTGCCGGAGCGGCTGAACGGGCGCGACTGGAAATCGCGTAACGGGGGTCAACCTCGTTCGGGGGTTCGAATCCCCCCCTCTCCGTCCCACGCATGCGCCCGGCTCCACCGAACGCCGAGCTGATCAGCCCGCGGGCGCCAGCACCTCGGGCGCGCCGTGCTGGTGTAACGGCGCCGGCAGCACGACCGACCCATCGTTGCGCTGGCCGTTTTCCAGCAGCGCGACGATCGTCCGGCCAACCGCGACAGCGGTGCCGTTGAGCGTGTGAAGGTGGGCGAGCTTGCCGTCGGAACCGCGACGGCGGATGTCCAGCCTGCGCGCCTGAAAATCTGTGGTGTTCGAGCACGAGGTGAGTTCGCGGTAGCGGCCCTGCCCGGGAAGCCAGGCCTCGCAGTCGTACTTCTTGGCCGCGGAGGCGCCGAGGTCGTTGACCGCGATCGCCACCACGCGGTAGGGGATCTGGAGATCCCGGAGGATCGACTCCTCGAGCGCGAGCAGGTGCTCGTGCTCGGCGAGTGACTCCTCTGGGTCGACAAAGCTGAACATCTCGACCTTGTCGAACTGGTGGACGCGAAAGATCCCGCGGGTGTCCTTGCCCGCAGCCCCGGCCTCGCGGCGGAAGCAGGGGGAGAACCCGGCATAGCGCAGCGGCAGGTCGCCGGCCTCCAGGATCTCGTCCCGGTGCAACGAGGCCAGCGGCGCCTCCGAGGTCCCGACCAGGTAGAGATCGTCGTCGGGGAGGTGGTAGATCTGCTGCTCTGTGTCAGGCAGGTACCCGGTGCCGTAGAGCGCTTGGCCGCGGACGAGAACCGGCGGGATCACCGGCTCGAACCCCTCGCCCATGAGCTTTTCCATCGCATAGCGGACGAGTGCCAGCTCGAGCAGCACCAGCTCCCCGCGGAGGTACGCGAATCTGGACCCGGAGACGCGGGCGCCGCGTTCCATGTCGATCCGCCAGCCCGCCAGCTCGAGGTGATCCTTGCCCGTCTGGCCCGCCTCCCCGACCGCTCGCAGCACCTCGTCGTGATCCGGCGCGTCAGCAGCAGCCAGATTCGGTAGCGCGGCGAGCGCCGAGTCGCGCTGGGCCCGGACCGCTGTCTCCTCGTCGCTCAGCGCGCGCCCCGCCGCGGCGAGATTCGCCAGCTGCTCGCGCTCCTCGGGGGTGGGTGGCCCCTGGCGGCCGCGGCTGGCCCGGTTCTGCTCGGCCCGCACCTCCTCGAGCTCCGCTGTGAGCGCCCGCCAGCGCTCGTCGAGGGCCAGCACGTCGTCGATCCCCACGGCTGCGCCCGGTCCGCGACGGGCCAGCGCCGCGCGTACGGCGTCAGGGTCGCGGCGGATCAGTCTGAGATCTAGAACGCGACGTCCTTGCCACTAGTGACGGGCGCGCTTGTGCTTGGCCGTGTGCTTGGCCTTGTGCTTGTGCTTGTGCTTGTGCTTGTGCTTGGGCTTGGGCTTGTGGGCCGCCGAGGTCGATCCCAGGCCGATTGCCGCCGTGGCTGGAGGCGACGTTTTGGCGGCCGTGGTGGCGGTCTGACCCGGCGCCGGAAGCGTCCCGGCCGGTTGCGAGTCGCATGCCGGAACGCCGGTGATCTTCGGCGCCTGCCGTCCGGCGTACTTGGCCACGAACTGTGCCACCGCGGAGGCATCGTGCCCGACGACGATGTTCTGTGGCAGGATCGCGCCGGAGAAGCCGCCGTTCTCGATCGCGTACAGGACTCGGGTGGCCGGACGCTCGCAGCGAGAGTTGAAATTCGGGCCGTTGGTCTGGAACGCCGTCCGCACGTTCGTGGCCGAGCCGTTCGTCGCCGCGTAGGAAAGCGTGTGGCAGCCCGAGCAACGCTGGGAGAACAGCACCGCCCCGCGGTGGGTCGGATCCGACTGCGGCACGCTGATCTTCTGCGTGCCGCAGGCCGTCGCGAACGCGGCAATCGCGGCCGCAGCAATCGAAATGGAAAGGACCCTGATCGGCCGGCTCATGCGGGCCGGATCATACGGAAGTGGGGGCGGCATGCGGCGTAGCGGGCTGGGCGCCCGAACCGGAGTGAGCCGCCCGCTGGGCCTGGCTCTACGATCGCGCCGTGCTCAGGCTCCCGTTCGCGAAGCTCTCGCCGGTCTTCATGTGCTTGATGCTCATGGTGGCGCTGACCGGTTGCGGGCACACTCAGCAGGTCGGCTCAGATCACACGCTGAGCGTGGCGCTGACCGAGTATCGCCTGAACCCCGAGAGCGCGCGCGTAGCCTCCGGCCCGCTGACCCTCGTGGTGCGCAACTTCGGGCGCCTGACCCACAACCTGGTGATCTCGATGAACGGCCAGCCGACCGCCTCGACACGGCCGCTGGCGCCGGGCGAGTCGGCGGCGATCACCGTCGACCTCGCCGCGGGGAGCTACCACATGGCCTCGACGATCCTGTCCGACCAAGCACTGGGCGAGTACGGAACGCTCACGGTGACGCGCTGACTCGGGCAGCGGCCCTCGGTGACGCAGGCAGGAGGCCGCCCGCGCGTGACGAACTCCTCGCCAGCCCCGGTGCCGGCCAACAGACGTTCGCCTCGACGCAAATGCGCGATCGTCCTCCTACGGCGGCAACCAGAGGAACCGGCGCCGGGGCTGTATAAACGCCGGAATGGTCAGCGAGGCCGCAGGCGCAACCGGTCCAGATCCAGAGCAGTTCCGCGAGGTGTTCGGCCGCTTCGCCACCGGCGTGGCGGTGATCACCAGCTCCGGCCCCTCCGGCGCCGGCGGGATGACTGCCAACGCGATCTGCTCGCTGTCGCTGAACCCGCTGCTGGCGCTGGTGTGCTTCGAGAATCAAGCCCGAACGCTGCCGATCGTGCGCGAGTCGGGCCGCTTCGCCGTGAACATCCTCGGCGCCGAGCAGTCACACCTAGCCGGTGTGTTCGCCTCGAAATTGCCGGAGGCGGAGAAGCTCGACGGCGTCGATCATCGGACCGAGCACGGCGTGCCGATCATCGAACGCACGCTCGCGTGGGCGGTGTGCGAGTTGCGCGAGCTGATCGCGGGCGGCGACCACACGATCGCGATCGGACAGGTGCTCGAGCTGGGACTCGGGGGCGGCGAGCCGCTGCTGTGGTACCAGGGCCGCTACCACGGGGGAGCTGGAGAGATTTTGGGCTGAGGGGCGGCCGAGCCGGATCGCTCCGCGGGCTCCGGAACGACACTTACGCCGTACCCGCCGCCCGCGCCAGCAGGGCCACGATCACGAGCGCGGCCACGGTCATCACGCCGACCTCACGCTGGACGATCGCGACGACGACGCTCCGCTGCTCGTCCTCCGGAAGCTCCCCCACCTCATCCGAGGATGCGAAGCCGCGCTGGTCGAGGACCATCTCCGCCGAGGCCACGCGGAGCTGCTCAGCCACGAACGAGACAGCCAGCGGAAGCAGGCCGTAGAGCACGTGGATGCCCGGGGACTTCGGGCCGATCAACTGGTACACCCCCCCGAGCGCGGCCTCCAGCACCACAAGCGCCTGGCCGACGCGAAGCAGCCGCCAGAACCAGCGATTGGGCTGCGCTCGCCACCAGCACCAGGCCCCGAAGGCGCCGGCGCCGGCGTTCAGTGAGATCGCCAGCACGCCGACGATGATGTGGACCGGCCTCACCGGGCGAGCGCGCCGATCACATAGCCGCATTTGGCACTAAGTAACACTCTGTTACAAGCTACTCCGCCGCGGTGATATAACCATTCGTCGTGCTTCGCACCTACCTGCCGGCGATCGTCTTCCTAATCCTGGGTGGCCTGGTCGGCACGCTGTTCTCGGTGCTCAACCTGTTCTTCGGCAAGCGGAGCCCGAACCGCTCAAAGATCTCGCCGTATGAGTGCGGGTTGCCGTCGGAGATCCAGCGCGGGATGCGGTTCGGGATCAGCTTCTACCTGATCGCGATGCTGTTCATCCTGTTCGACATCGAGGTGATCTTCCTGTACCCGATCGCGGTACAGCTGAGAGCGTTCGGAACCTTTGCCATGACCGAGACGATCGTGTTCGTGATCCTGCTGATGATCGCGTTCGTCTATGTGTGGCGACGGGGAGCCCTGTCATGGCAATGAAGCGGGAGAAACTCGACGGACCGTTCGCCGCACCGGGAGCGCTGGGCGCCCCTGGCGCCCAGACCGAGATCGACGCCTCGGGCTTCCGCGTGCGCCAGCTTCAGTCCCGTGACCTGCTGCGCGGCGACCTGGAGGGCGAGGCGCTCGAGCAGTACGTGCAGGAGCGGGTGATGACCACGACCGTCGACAAGGCGGTGGCGTGGGCGCGTGGGAACTCGCTGTATCCCCTGACCTTCGGCCTGGCCTGCTGCGCGATCGAGATGATCACGACTGTCGGCGCGCGCGCCGACCTTGCCCGGTTCGGCTTCGAGGCGTTTCGGGCCTCCCCGCGCCAGGCCGACCTGATCATCCTGTCCGGGCGCGTGTCGATCAAGATGGCGCCGGTCATTCGCCGCCTGTACGACCAGATGCTCGACCCCAAGTGGGCAATCTCGATGGGGGCCTGCTGCTCCTCGATGGGCGTGTACAACAACTACGCGCTCGTGCCAGCGGACAAGTTCATGCCGATCGATGTCCACGTCCCCGGCTGCCCGCCACGGCCCGAGGCCCTGATGCACGGGATCCTCCGCCTGCGAGACAAGATCCACGGCCACTCCAAGGAGGGCTGGCGCGAACGCTACGACGCCGTCGGAACCGAGGAGCTCCTCCCAGGCACCGCGGACGCCGACAGCGCGGCGATCAACGTGTTCCAGCCCGGGGACACCGCCGGTGTCTGACGCGACCGGCCTCGAGCTCACCGCTCAGGAGCTGCGCGAGGTGGACGCCGAGTCGATCATCGGCACGAGCTTCCACCGCGATCGGGCCACGCTGCTGGTCAATCCGGCCGCCGTCAGGGGCGTGGTCGCCCATCTGCAGCAGAAGGGCTACCGCTTCCTGGCCAGCCTGCACGGGGTCGACTACTACCCTGAGGAGCCGCGGCTCGGTGTTCTCTACGAGCTGCTCGACATGCAGCGCGTGGACCGGATCAGCGTGAAGGCGCGCGTGCCCACCGACGCGGCACGGATCGAGTCCGTGGTCGACCTGTTCCCGGGCGCCGACTTTCCCGAGCGCGAGGTCTACGACATGTTCGGAGTCGTGTTCGACGGGCACCCGGACCTGCGGCGGATCCTGATGCCCGAGGACTACGAGGGGCATCCCCAGCGACGGGACTTCCCGATCGGCGGCGAGCCGGTGCTGTTCACGTTCAACGAAGAGAACAGCTACGGCAAATGGCAATAGGCAGCGACTACCGCCGACGTGAGGAGTCGATCACCCTCTCCTCCGAGCCGGCCGGCGAGGACGAAACCCATGAGCTGCTGACGCTCAACATCGGTCCGCATCATCCCGCCACCCACGGCGTGCTGCGGCTGATCGCCACGCTCGAGGGTGAGGTCGTGCGGGACATCAAGCCGATCATCGGCTACGTCCACACGGGGATCGAGAAGACCGCCGAGGACAAGGCCTACTGGAAGGTGATCCCGGTCGTCGAGCGGATGGACTACCTGGCCTACTACTTCAACGCAATGGCGTTCTGCGGCGCCGTCGAGACCCTGCTCGGAGTCGAGGTACCGCCCCGAGCCCAGTACCTACGGGTGATCCACATGGAGCTCAACCGGACCGCCCCACATCTCTTCTGGCTGGCCACCGGCGCGCTGGACCTCGGCGCGATCTCGATGTTCTGGTACTGCCTGCGCGAGCGCGAGAGGATCGTCGACCTGTTCGAGATGTCCTCGGGTCAGCGGATGCACACGCGCTACATCCAGGTCGGCGGCGTGATGGAGGACATCCCGCCGGGCTTTCTGAAGAAGCTGAAGGCGTTCACCGACGACATGCCGACGCGAGCGGATCAGTACGCCGATCTGATCGAGAAGAACCAGATCGTGCTCGAGCGCCTGCGCGACGTGGGCACGCTCGACGAGTTCAAGATCCCGGTCGGCACCGTCGGTGACAACTACGACCGCTACCGCGTCCGCCATGCGGAGATCTACGAGTCGGTGAAGATCATCGAGCACGCCGCCGAAGGCCTGCCTGAAGGGCCCTACATCACCACCGACAGAAAGGTAGCCTGCCACCGCGGCATGAGCTTGCTACGAGCATGGAAGCGCTGATCCATCACTTTAAGCTGGTCACCGAGGGCTTCCGGGTCCCGCCGGGAGAGGCCTACTATCCGATCGAGGGGCCGCGCGGCGAGCTCGGATGCTTCGTGCGCGCCGACGGCTCGGCCAAGCCGGCGCGCGTGCACATGCGCGACCCCAGCTTCGTCAACCTGCAGGCGCTGGCCCCGATGGTCCGCGACGGCTACATCGCCGACCTGATCGCCACCCTGGCGATGCTCGACCCGATCCTGGGCGGGATCGACCGGTGAGTCTCGCCGAACGCGTTCCCCGGTTCGGACATGGCTCCCGCGTCCCCGGATGGGACGAGGCCGTTGACCTGACCAAGGATCCGGCCACGGTGCCCGATCTGGCCACCACGCCGGTCCCGACCGAGCTCAAGGACACGATCGTGGCCGCGATGGCCAAGTACCCCGACCGCCGCTCGGCGGCGATTCCCGCGCTGCATGCCGCCCAGGAGCGCCACGGCTGGTGCTCTCCACAGGCGATCGAACAGGTCGCTGCGGTGATGGCGCTCACACCGGCCTACCTGACCTCGGTGGCCACCTTCTACGACATGTTCGCGACGACGCCCAAGGGTCGCCACGACGTGTACGTATGCACCAACATCTCGTGCTCGCTGCGCGGCGCCGACGAGCTCTTCGAGGCGATGCTCGCGGCGGCCGCAGGCCATGCCGACATCGACGTGCGCTCGTTCGAGTGTCTCGGCGCCTGCGACATCGCCCCGATGGCCTCGGTGAACGGCGAGTACGTCGGTCCCCTGACCGACGAGGACGCCGATCAGATCGTGGCGGACCTCGAGGCGGGGCGCTCGGTGCTCGAGCACAAGCAGCTGCGCTACCGGCGCTCCGCCGATCCGGACGTGGCCCAGGGCGCGAGCGACTTCAGCCCGCCGGCCCCGGACGAGGCGCCCCGGGCCGACACCGCCGGACTCCCGCCGCACGGAGAGCCGGACCGTCCCGGCCCCTCCGCCCCGATCGAGACGCCGACCGACGAGAACGAGGACGACGACACATGAAGATCCTGTTCGAGGGCATCGACGAGCCGGGGCTGAACACGCTCGAGGTCTACCAGCGTCGCGGCGGCTACGAGGGCCTGCGCAAGGCGCTCCAGATGCCGCGTGAGGATGTGCTGAGCAGCATCATGGACTCAGGCATTCGCGGCCGCGGCGGCGCCGGCTTCCAGATGGGCAAGAAGGCGTCGTTCCTGCCGCACGGCGACATCGACAAGTACCTGGTCTGCAACGCCGACGAGTCGGAGCCCGGCACCTTCAAGGACCGCGAGCTGATGCAGAAGAGTCCGCACATGCTGATCGAGGGCATCATCATCTCGACCTATTGCACGGAGATCAGCCGCGCCTTCATCTACATCCGCGGCGAGTACTCCCACCAGGCCGACATTCTCGAGGCGGCGATCGCGGAAGCCCAGGAGGCGGGCTACCTCGGCGCGTCGATCCTCGGGTCCGATCATTCGATCAGCCTCGTGCTGCACCGTGGAGCGGGGGCCTACATCTGCGGCGAGGAGACCGGTCTGCTCGACTCGCTCGAGGGCAAGCGCGGCAACCCGCGCCTGAAGCCGCCGTTCCCGGCCATCGAGGGCCTGTATCACGGCCCGACGCTGATCAACAACGTCGAGACGCTGGCCACCGTGCCGCACATCATCCGGATGGGCGGCGAGGCGTACGCCAAGCTCGGGACCGAGACCTCGACCGGGACCAAGCTCGTCTCGGTCTCCGGCGACGTCCAGCGCCCGGGCAACTACGAGATCGAGCTCGGCACGCCCTCACGGGAGATCATTTTCGACCTGGCCGGAGGGACGTTCGAAGGCCGGAGAATCAAGTTCTGGTTCCCGGGCGGCTCGAGCTCTCCGGTGCTGACCGAGGACGACCTCGACCTGCCCTATGACTTCGACTCGATGGCGAAGGCCGGCTCGATGCTCGGCTCCGGAGCGATCATCGTCGTCGAAGACTCCCACAACGTGGTCGAGGTCGCCTACAAGCTGGCCAAGTTTTATGCCCACGAGTCCTGTGGCAAGTGCGTTCCCTGCCGCGAGGGAACGAACTGGACCCAGAAGATGCTCGAGCGCATCAGCTCCGGCGAGGCCACGCCGATGGACCTCGACATCATGGCCTCGGTCCAGGAGCAGATCATCGGCAACTGCCTGTGCGTGCTCGGCGACGCGATGGCGATGCCGATCGGCTCGCTGGTCGAGAAGTTCCGCCCCGAGCTCGAGGCCGAGATCGAAGCTGCCCGCGCCCGCGCCAACGCCGCCGCGCTCAAGGACGTGGTGGCCGTCGGCGTCGCCGACGAGCACGCCGGGGCGATTCCAGTCCACTAGCGAGATCCGACAACCGATGCCGCGCCCAGAGCACAAGACGATTCAGCTGACCATCGACGGTCGGGAGATCCAGGCGAGCGAAGGCTCGATGCTGGTCGACGCCGCCAAGCAGGGGGACATCGAGATCCCCTACTTCTGTTACGAGCCGAAGCTCGGCAATCCGGTCGGCGCGTGCCGCATGTGCCTGGTCGAGATCGAGGGGATCCCCAAGCTCCAGACCTCGTGCTCCACGCCGGTCAAGGACGGGATGGTCGTTCACACGCAGACCGATCGCGTGCGCCACGCGCAGAACGCGATCGTCGAATTCCTGCTCGTCAACCACCCGCTCGACTGCCCGGTGTGCGACAAGGGCGGCGAGTGCCCGCTGCAGGACATCACCTTCGGCTGGGGCCTCGGGCGCAGCCGCTTCATCGAGCCCAAGCGACACTTCGAGAAGCCGCTCGCGCTTTCGCCGCTGGTCGCCATCGACCGTGAGCGCTGCATCCTCTGCTACCGCTGCGTGCGCTTCTCGCAGGAGGTGGCCGAGGATTACCAGCTGATCTTCGCCGAGCGTGGCGCGCACTCGTTCGTTGCCACCCACGACGGAAACCCGTACGTGGCCCCGTTCAGCGGCAACATCATCGAGCTGTGCCCGGTCGGCGCGCTGACCTCCCAGCCCTATCGCTTCCGCGCCCGCCCGTGGGAAATCGAGGGCGCGGGCGGGATCTGCACGCTGTGCCC
>JBPCMW010000071.1:0-10269 GCA_051001875.1 Solirubrobacteraceae bacterium
CTACAAGCCCACGCCCTACAACTACTCGACATCAAACTCCACGAGTAGCCAAAGCCAAACCACCCAGCAGCACCCGAATCCCGCGCCACCACGCGGGATTCAAACGTTCAAGGCCGAAAACTTCCGCTTAACTGCGAGGTAAGGGAGGCAGGGAATGAGGCGGTTCGTTGCAGGTTTGGTGCTTGGGCTTGGGATTTTGTTGCTGGGCGCCGCGAGTGCGGCCGCTTTCAGCTCCGACACGCGGGTCTCCGTCGGCAGCCCGCCAACCCCGTTCTCCCAGAACAAGCAGAACGAGCCTGCATTGGCCGTCGATGCGAACCAACCGAACGTGCTCATCTCGGGGTCGAACGATGAGATCGACATGGAGGCGTGTAACGCCGGCAGTGACGCGACCTGCCCCTTCACGCCGGGCATCGGCGTCTCGGGTGTGTACTTCTCCTTCGACAGCGGCACCACGTGGACCCAGCCCTCCTACACAGGGTTGAGCACGCACAACCTGTCTTGCCAGGGCATTGTCGGCCCTGACCCCGGATGCACCCCCACGCCAGGGCCGATCGGCACGCTGCCCTGGTACTACGAGAACGGGCTCGTCTCCGACGGTGATCCGGCGCTGGCCGTTGGCCCGGTTCCCGGCCCGCACGGCTTCAGCTGGGGCAACGGATCGCGGCTGTACTACGCGAACCTGACGGCCAACCTCGGGGCCACACGGTCCGACCAGACGTTCAAGGGCTTCGAGGCGATCGCCGTGTCCCGGACCGACCACATGCAGGCCGCGGCCGCCGGGGGCGACGCCGGCAAGGCCGCCTGGTGCGTGCACGCGGCTCCCGCTGGGTGTGCTCCGGTGCTCGTGAGCAAACAGTCCTCGACCACGTTCTCGGATAAGGAGCAGATCTGGGCTGACAACGCCTCCTCGAGCAAGTACTTCGGCACCGCCTACATCTGCTGGGCCAACTTCAAGGGACAGGGCAACGCCGCCCCGGCCCCGCTGGTCGTGGCGGTCTCACACGATGGCGGCGACACGTGGACCCAGCACCAGATCAGCTCGGCCGCCGACAATGCCCAGCGCAACCCGCTGGACGGCTGCACGATCCGCACCGACAGCCACGGCACCGCGTATGTGTTCGGCATCGCCACCCTGCCGCAGGCGGGCAACCAGGCGTTCGAGTTCATGTCGCGCTCCACCGACGGCGGCTCGGGCTGGTCGAAACCGCAGCCGGTCGTGGGTCCGGTCACCCAGCCCGGAGTGTTCGATCCGGTGCAGGGGCGTCCGACGATCGACGGGGTCGCCGGGGCCAGGAGTGACCTCGCACCGGCCCCGAGCGTCGATATCGCCAACGGGGCGCCGCTCGGCAACGCCACGACTGGTGGCGACGCGACCGACCGGATCGTGATGTCGTACGTCAGCGGAACGATCGACGCGCCGCACGTCTACTTCACCGAGTCCACCGATCACGGCACGAGCTGGTCCACGCCTCGGGCGGTCGAATCGGCCGGGGACCGCGGACTGTTCGCGGCGCCGTCGATCTCCCCCAATGGCAAGGACGTGTATCTCGTCTACAACGCGTTCACGACGCCCTACCGGACGAACACCGCCGATCCGCGCTCGCTCGTCGGAGTGGTCAAGCACGCGGACTCCTCCACCGATCCAGGCACGCCCACTGGAGCGTTCACCGAAATCCACCGGGGCGCGCCGGGAGACCCGCGTGGCTCGAGCGCGAACGCGCTCACCGACGAATTCCTGGGCGACTACGTGTACTCGGCGGCCACGCGGACCTACGGCGCCGGTGTGTGGAACGATGCCCGCAACGCCGCGGACTGCCCGGCTATCGATCTCTGGCGGATGGCCCTGCAAACCGGGGACTCCACCGTTCCGAAGCCAGCCCCGCAGCAGGACTGCCTGCCGAATTTCGGCAACACCGACATCTTCGGCGGCTCATACGCCGACCCGACACCCTAGGAGAGCGCACAGCGACTGACTCTGACCGTGCGCGCCGCGTGCGCGCCGGTCGAGTCGGTCACGGTGATCTTGATGCGGTGCCGGCCGACCTTGAGCTTGCCCGTGTGAACCGCCACGCGGAACCTCGCGGCGTGGGTCCTCTTTATCGTCTTCGGGCCGAGGAGAACCTTGACGGTGCGCGGCGCGGCGGCGCCTGAGACAGCAATCCTGAGGATCGTCCAGCGTGATCGGGTGCAGCGCCGCGGCACACCGCGCACCGCGATCTTCGGATGGTCCGGGACGGTTGCGGTGTGCACGAAAGTCGCGGTGCGGGCGAGCGTCATCGCCTGCGGTCCGGACCCGGGAGTGTCGGTGCAGCGGAAGTCCCCGGGGGTCGACAGGGTGTACAGCTGGGTCAGGCAGTGGCCCAGCGCCTGCTGCCCGTAGGCGTCGGGGTGAAAGACCTCCTGGACATCACCCTGCTGGATGGCGCTGGCGCTGAGGAAGCGGCCCCATTCGGCTTGGGCGGAGGACGGAAAGCTGAAGGGCGTCGCCTCCTGGGTGGTCTTGGCACAGAATTCGTGTCCCGCGAAGGCGTCACCAAGGTCGAGCACCTCGACTCCGCGGGCCGCCGCCGCGGTCTTCACGGCGCCGCCGATCTCGGGCGCGGCGTGGTCGCGTGCCCAGGTCAGGTCCTGGTCATAGAACGGGCAGCCGTACAGCGTGCGCCCGGGGTCGAGCTCCGAATAGCGGGCGTCTGAGGCCCTCGGTATCACCGACGGGTAGGTCTGCAGTACCAACCGGTAGTCCGAGCGGGCATATCCGGCTGCGATCATCACGGCGCGGATCTCATCGATCGCCTTCTCGATCCCGCTGATCGCCGCCGGCAGCTTGCTGTTGATCACAGCCTGCTGGGAGGGCATGCACGGGCCGAGCTTCGCTTCGTAGTGCTCCAGGCACGCGGTGATGATCGACGAGAAGCCGAGGTCGTTGCCGCCGATTGAGACGACGACCAACTTCACCCGGTACGCCTGGGCGATCGGGGCCAGCTGGTCGGATTGCGCCGCTTCGCCGTTCTGGCCGACGCCGCCATCGGCGGCTCGGAAGAGGTTCTTGGTGACGGCACCCGAACACGCGATGTTGAATCGCCGATCGACGGCTAGGCGAGCGCTCAACAGCTCGGCGACATCGGAGCGGTGACAGCCGTTCGCCGCGCTGCCGCCGACGTAGACCTTGCTCCTGTCATACGAGGTGCAGATCCCCGCCGTGTACACGCACGCGCGATCGGTGCCGTCGCGGTTACCGAACGAGTTGATGCTGTTGCCGAGCCAGCGCCCAGCCTCGCCCGAGATGTACGAGTCGCCCATCGTGACCACGGCGGTGCTCGCGGACCGCGGCCCGGCGTACGCGGACGATGACATGCCGGCGATCAAAAGCAAGGCGGCCGTGAAAGCGGCAAGCAGGATGATCGGCCACGACGGCCGAGAGGAGATGGGCATCGTTTGAGCCTAGGCGTTGGCCCGAAGCTCCGCGCCACCTCGGATGGCCCACCGCCACTCTGGCGGTTTCAAGCGCTAGGTTTCTCCGCAGCCGCCCAGTAGCGAGTAGGAGGAGACCCCCATGCAGACGATGAGCCCGCTCGACGCGTCGTTCCTTCACATCGAGGACGAGGTGACGCATATGCACATCGGCTCGGTGGGACTGTTAGAGGGCCCGCCCCCAGGGCCGGGCGAGGTCAAGCGCGCGGTCGCGGCCAGCCTCCCGCAGGTCCCGCGCTATCGGCAGCGGGTGCGGTTCGTGCCGCTGGCGCTCGGGCGCCCGGCGTGGGTGGACGATCCGCACTTCAACCTCGATTACCACGTTCGGCGCACGGCGCTGCCGGCGCCGGGCGGGGTGCAGGAACTGCGCAACCTGGTCGGGCGGGTGATGTCCCAGCAGCTCGATCGCAATAAGCCGCTGTGGGAGCTGTGGGTTGCGGAGGGACTCGAGGATGGCGGCTGGGCGCTGATCTCGAAGACCCACCACTGCATGGTCGACGGCGTCTCGGCCACCGACCTGCTGAGCGTGATCCTCGATGACGAGCGGGACCCCACGCCCCCGGCCGCGGACGATTGGACGCCGAAGCCCGAGCCCAGCTCGGCCAGCCTGATCGCTCATTCGCTGACGCTGCGGGCGGGCAGTCCGTACGAGGCGGCACGGACCGTCTTGGCGGTCGCCCGCCGCCCGCGCAAGGTGGCCGTGCAGGCGGCCGGCGCGGCCAAAGGGCTGCTGAACATGCGCCACCTGCTCAGCCCGAATCCGAGCACGCTGAACGGCCCGATCGGGCCGCATCGCCGCTGGGACTGGGCCCGCGCCCGCCTGAGTGACATCAAGGAGATCCGTCAGCTCCACGGCGGGACGGTCAACGACGTCGTCCTCGCCGCCATCACCAACGGCTTCCGGGAGCTGCTGCTGAGCCGGCACGAGGACGTCGAGGGCCGGGTGATCCGCACGCTGGTCCCCGTGTCCGTCCGCGCCGACAGCGAGCGCGGGAGCTACAACAACAAGGTCTCGGCGATGTTCGCGGAGCTGCCGGTGGCGCTGGCGGATCCGGTCGAGCGCCTTGAGGCGATCCATGAGCAGATGCAGGATCTGAAGCAGTCAGGCCAGGCCGTCGCGGCCGAGCGGTTGACCGCGCTGGGCGGCTTCGCGCCGGGGATGCTGCTGGCGCTGGGCGGACGGGTGGCCACGCGGCTACCGCAGACCAGCGTCAACACCGTCACCACAAATGTCCCGGGTCCCCAGCACCCGCTTTACCTGGCCGGACGGCGAATGCTCGAGGCGTTCCCGTTCGTCCCGCTGGGCGGTCACGTGCGCGTGGGCGTCGCGATCTTCTCGTACGACGGCGGGATCAACTTCGGCGTCACCGGCGACCTCGACACCTCGCCGGACATCGACGTGCTGTGCGACGGCATCGAGCATGGGATCGCCGAGCTGAAGCGCGAGGACGCGGCGGCGGTGCCAGCGCCGGCGCCAAAGCAGACGCCGGCGCCCGAGAGCACGAAAGCAGCGCGCTAGAAAGAGTCAGTGCTCCACGTCCACCGGGCCGAACGCGCCGACGCTCTCGCCGCCGCCCTCGCCGCCACCCTGCAAACCCCGCTGGCGGACCCGTTCGCCCCGGAGGTCGTCGCCGTCCCGACGCGCGGGATGGAGCGCTGGCTCACCCAGCGCATGTCGACCCGTCTGGGAGCCACCGAAGGGCGAGACGACGGCATCTGCGCCAACGTGGACTTCCCGTTTCCCGGCAGGCTGGTGGGGCGGGCACTGGCCACGGCCACCGGCCTCGACCCTGACTCCGACCCGGGGGTCGCCGAACGACTGGTCTGGACGCTGCTGGCGACGGTCGACGAGTGTCTGACAGAGCCCTGGCTGGCCGAGCTGGCCACCCATCTGGGCGACCCCGCCGGCCCCCATCAGGAGACTCGCCGCTTCGCCACGGTGCGCCATATCGCCGACCTCTACGACCGCTACGCGGTGCACCGGCCGCACATGGTCCAGGGCTGGGCGCGCGGGGACGACGCCACCCGCTGGCAGGCCGAGCTGTGGCGCCGCCTGCGCGGGCGCATCGGTACGCCGAGCCCGGCCGAGCGCCTGCACCGGGCAACCGAGCGGTTGACCGAGGAGCCAGGGCTGGTGGACCTTCCGGACCGCCTCGCCGTGTTCGGTCTCACGCGCCTGCCGGCCAGCTACCTGCAGGTCCTGAGCGCTCTGGCCCAAGCCCGCGAGGTTCACCTGTTCGCCCTGCACCCCTCACCGAGGCTGTGGGCGCAGATCGCCGAGCGCGCCGCCGAGACCCGGCCGAGCCCGCGCCGCAAAGAGGACAGCACCGTGAGCGCCGCGACCAATCGCCTGCTCGCCTCCTGGGGTCAGGACTCGCGTGAGCTTCAACTGGTGCTGAGTGCAGTTCAAGAACGTCAGGATCACCACCACCCGATCGACGAGCGCAGCACGACCCTCCTGGAGCGCCTCCAGGCCGATATCCGGCACGACCGATCGCCGCCCGGCCTCCCGCTGCCCGGCCACCCGGATGTCCGCCCGCGCCTTGACCCCGAGGACCGCAGCCTCCAGATCCACGCCTGCCACGGCCGCGCCCGCCAGGTGGAGGTGATCCGCGACGCGATCCTGCACCGGCTGCAGCAGGACCCGACGCTCGAGCCGCGCGACGTGATCGTCATGTGCCCGGACATCGAGACCGTGGCCCCGCTGATCCAGGCCGCCTTCGGAGCGGGGCGGGCGGACACGGACGACGACGCCCAGGAGGAACAACGCCACAAGCGACTGCCCGACCTCAGGGTGAGGCTGGCCGACCGCAGCCTCAGACAGACCAACCCGGTGCTCGGCGTCATCTCGCTCCTGCTTGAGCTGGCCGACGAACGCGTGACGGCGTCCCAGCTGCTTGACCTCGCCGATCGCGAGCCCGTGCGCCGCCGCTTTCGCTTCGACGACGACGACGTCACACGGATGGAGGAGTGGGTCGTCGACAGCGGGATCCGCTGGGGGCTGGACGAAGCGCACCGGGAGCCGTTCAAGCTGGACGTCGTCGAGGCGAACACGTGGCGGGCCGGGCTTGACCGGATCCTGCTCGGGGTGGCGATGACCGAGGAGGACCAGCGGATGCTCGGAGGGGTGCTGCCGCTGGACGACGTGGAAAGTGGTGCGATCGACCTGGCCGGACGCCTGGCCGAGTTCGTCGATCGCGTGCATCAGGTCGTCGACGAGCTGAGCCGGCCGCAGACGCTTGAGGACTGGGCGGCCAGCCTCGCCGCGGCCGCTGACGCGCTCACCGCCACCCGGGACCGAGACTCGTGGCAGCGTGCAGAGCTCCAGCGCATCCTCGATGTCGTCGGCACCGACGCCGCGCCGAGCCAGGAGCAGGAGAGCCCGATCACGCTCGAGCTATCCGACGTCCGCGCGCTGCTGGCCGACCGGTTGCGCGGCCGGCCGACCCGGGCGAACTTCCGCACCGGGCACCTGACGGTGTGCACGCTCGTGCCGATGCGCTCGGTGCCGCACCGGATCGTGTGCCTGCTCGGACTCGATGACGGGGAATTCCCGCGCAAGGCCCCGCGCGACGGCGATGACCTGCTGCTCGACGATCCGTACGTCGGCGACCGCGACCCGCGCGCCGAGGATCGCCAGATGCTGCTCGATGCGCTGCTCGCGGCGACCGAGCGGCTGATCATCACCTACACCGGAAACGACGAGCACACCAAACTCGCCCGTCCTCCGGCGGTGCCGGTGGCTGAGCTGCTCGACGTGGCCGAGCGCACCGTCCGCAGCGACACGATTGACCCGCGCGAGCAGGTTCTCGTCCGCCACCCGCTGCAGCCGTTCGACCCCCGCAACTTCCTGGCCGGCGCGCTGATTCCCGGCGAGTCGTGGAGCTTCGACGAGGTCGCCCTCGGGGGCGCCCGGGCGCTCACCGGCCCGCGCCGGAACAGGCCGCCGTTTTTGACCGACCCGCTGCCGGCGCCATCCAGCGAGCTGGTCGAGCTCCAGGATTTGGTGCGCTTCGTCGAGCATCCAACCCGCGCGTTCATTCGAAACCGGCTCGGGATCAGCGTCCACGAGTCGCTCGACGAGGTGCACGACGCGCTCCCGGTCGAGCTCGACGGTCTGCAGCAGTGGGGGGTGGGGCAGCGCCTGCTGGACGGGCTGCTGGGCGGCGCCGAGCTGCAGGAGTGCGTGGAGGCCGAGCTGGCGCGTGGCTCCCTGCCGCCGGCGATGCTGGCCCTCCCGGTGCTCGACCGCGTAAAGCCGATCGTCGTGCAGATCGCCACCGAGGCCGCGCGCCACGGCACCGGCCCGTCGCGCTCGCTGGACGTGAACCTCCGCCTGTCCGACGGGCGGACCCTGGCCGGGACGGTGGCCGGCGTGCACGGGGACACGATCCGGAGGGTCTCCTACTCACGCGTGCGGCCGAAGGACCGGCTGGCCGCGTGGGTGCGGCTGCTCGCGCTGAGCGCGGCGCGTCCGGAGCGGGCGTTCGAGTCGGTGGTGATCGGGCGCGCGCGCTCGAAGCACGCCCACGCCGAGGTGGCTCGCCTGCCGCCGCTCCACGCGAACCCCGAGGAGCGCCGACAGGTAGCGACTGCACTCCTCACCGTTCTCATCGACCTCTACGACCGCGGCATGCGCGAGCTGGTGCCGATCGCCTGCCAGGCCTCGGCCGCCTACGCGCAGGCAGCGGAAATCGGCGAGGACGCAGAAGCGGCGGCCCAGGCGGCCTGGGAGTCAGCGTTTCGCTTCGACAAGGAGGATCGCGAGCCCGAGCATCTGCTCGCCTATGGCGGTCAGGTGCCGTTCGCGGAGCTGCTCGCCCCTCAGCCGCGCTCGGACGAGCAGACAGCCGGGTGGCCACCAGGCGAGCGCAGCCGGTTCGGGAGCTACGCGCGGCGGCTATGGAGCGGTCTGCTGACGCGGGAGGAGCTGCGGGACCTATGACCGCCACCCGGCCGACGACGACCCCGGACGAGTTCGACCTGTGCGGCCCGCTGCCCTCCGGCGTAACGGTGCTCGAGGCCAGCGCCGGCACCGGCAAGACCTACACGATCGCCGCGCTGACCGCGCGCTACGTGGCCGAGGGCCTGCCGCCCGAGCGGATGCTGCTGATCACCTTCACGCGGATGGCCACCGGCGAGCTGCGCGACCGCGTTCGCGAGCGCCTGGTCACCACCGAGGAGCAGCTCACGCGAATCCTCACCGGTGCGAACGACACCCACGCCGACGAGATTGTCACGCTGCTGGCGACCGGCCCCCGCGCCGAGGTCCAGCAGCGCCGTGGCCGGCTCGTCCGCGCGATCGCCAACTTCGACGCCGCCACGATCGCCACCACCCACGGCTTCTGCCAGGAGGTGCTGGCCGAGCTGGGGACGATCGGCGACCTGCAGCCGGGCACGCAGTTCGTCGAGGACGTCTCGGACCTGGTCGAGGAGGTGCTCGACGACCTCTACGTGCGCCGCTTCCAGAAGCACGGCGGAGCGCCGTTCGATCGGGCGCAGGCGCTGAGGATCGCGCGTGAGGCGGTATTCAACCCCGCCGACGACCTCGAGCCGACCGACGCGCCGGAGGCCTCGGTGGCGGCGATGCGCTACCGGCTGGCCGTCGCGGTTCGGGCCGAGCTCGAGCGTCGCAAGCGGCAGATGGCGATCGTGACCTACGACGATCTGCTCACACGGCTGAACCAGACGCTCAAGGGGCCGAGCGGGCCGGCAGCGGCGGCGCGGCTGCGCGCCCGCTACCGGGTGGTGCTGGTGGACGAGTTCCAGGACACCGATCCCGTGCAGTGGCAGATCCTCCACCGCGCGTTCGTGGCCGAGGGGATGACGCTGGTGCTGATCGCGGATCCCAAGCAGGCGATCTATGCCTTCCGGGGGGCCGATGTCTACGCCTACCTCGTCGCCGCGGCGACCGCCGGGACGCGGGCCACGCTGCAGATGAACCGCCGCAGCGACCAGCTGCTGCTCGATGCCTACGACGCTGTGTTCGCCAATGCTCGGCTCGGCCACCCGGACATCGTCTACCGCCATGTCCGGGCGGCGAGGGCCAACCAGGAGCCCCGGCTGTTCGGCGCGCCGGACGCCGCGCCGCTGCGAGTGCGGGTCGTCCACCGGGACGAGCCCGGAATCGAACGCACCCAGAAGGGGTGGCCGCAGACGGGATCCGTGCGCGAGCACATCGCCAGGGACCTCGCCGCCCAGGTGGTCGAGCTGCTGTCCTCGCGCGCGCAGATCGAGCAGCGCGCCGCGGATGGGGCGACGATCGGACGCGAGGCGATCTGTGCCGGGGATATCGCCGTGCTCGTCCGCACCCACACCCAGGCCGACCTGATCCGCGGGGCGCTCGAGGCGGCCCGGGTCCCCGCGGTGATCAACGGCGCCGGGAGTGTGTTCGGCACCGCGTCGGCGCGGGACTGGCTGCGGCTGCTCGAGGCGATCGACCGTCCGGCCACCCCCGCGCGGGCGCGCTCCGCTGCGCTGACTCCGTTCATCGGCTGGGGCGCCCAGCGGATCGCCACCGCCGCCGAGGACGAGTGGGAGCAGGTGCATCGCCGCCTCCACCGCTGGAACCGCGTGCTGCGGGAGAGCGGCATGGCCGAGCTGACCGAGACGATCATGCTCGGCGAGGACCTGCCCGCCCGCGTCCTCGGGTCGCTCGACGGGGAGCGGCAGCTGACCGACCTGCGCCACCTCGCGCAGCTGATGCACCGCGTTGCCGCCGCCGAGCGGCTCGGACCGACGGCGCTCCGGGGCTGGCTCGCGCAGCAGATCGCCGCGGCCGAGCAAGAGGAGGGG
>JBPCMW010000072.1:0-19144 GCA_051001875.1 Solirubrobacteraceae bacterium
GGCGCGGTCCGCGCCGGCCGCGACGCCGAACACGTCGGCCGCGCTCAGTCCGACTTGCGCGCGGCCTTCACCCTGGCCGCAGCGTCGCCGAGACGGGCGGCCTCATCGCTCTCGACGAGTGCCTTCTCACGCTCTCGCTGTGCCTCGGCCTTGGTGTCCAGCGCCTCGAGCCGGGCCTGCGGGGCGACCTCATCGACCTTCGCGTCCTGACGCGCCTTGGCCTCGCGCGCGGCCTCGCGGCGACGCTTCTCGGCTGCCGCTGCGCGCTGGGCCTTCTGCTGATGCTCCTCGGACGATCGCTGGCGCCGGGCCTTGGCCTTGGTATCGGCCTGCTGGCGACGTTGCTGCGACTCGTCATGGCGCTCCTCGACGCGAGCTTCGGCCGCGTCGGCCGTCTGGTCGGCCTGGGTGCGCAGCTTGACGGCCCGCTCACGCTCCTTGGACGCCGCACGACGACGGCGTGCGTCCTCGCGCAGTGCGGGATCGCGCAGCACCGTCCCGGCCACCGCGCGGGCGGTGGCGTCGGCACGGTCGACTGCGAGCTTCGCGGTGGAGCTGGCTCCGGTGCGGCCGCCCGGCAACAGCCGTGTGGCGGCGTCGAGGGGCACGCGAACGACCCTCAGGTAGGTGTCTACTGCGGTTCGGCGGACGGTCACTTTGACTCCTCTGGGTCGATGCGGGCGGCTCGCTCCTCGGCCTCACGTGCCGCGCGATCGAGCTTGATCGCGTCTTCGGTGGCCGACAGCCGGGCCTGCTCGGCTGCGCGCTCGGTGCGCTCGGCTGACTCGTGTTCGGCCTCACGCTGGCGCTCCGCCTCTGCATCGCGCTCACGGGCTTCGGCGGCGGCCAGACGCTCGGCCTCCTTGCGGTCGAGTTCCGCCTGCTGCTCGCGCTGCTGCTCGGCGACCTCGTTCTGAAGTCGCTGCCGCTCGATCTCAGTCTCGGTGCGCTCCTGCTGAAGCTCGGCCTTTTCCTCCTGCTGGCGCGTCTGGGCGGCGTCCTTGCGGGCCTGGAGCTCGGTCTCGGACTGCGCCTCCTGCAGCCGGCCCTCGCGGACCAGATCTTCGCGGCCGGTAGCTGAGCCGACCGCTGCCTTCGCTTTGCCGAGCACCTTGCCGACGACACCGCCGGCGGTCCTCTCGGAGTTCTGATCAGACAACTGTTTTCTCCTTGTTCATGTGGAACCTATGGCTTACCCGATGCATGGGCAAAGCACGCAGGTCGCCGGCTCCGATCCGCGCTCGGACCGAGCTTCCGTGCCCGTGGATCGGCCGAAACCGATTGACCGCGCGGCAGCCGGGTAGATCGGTAGAGTCAATAGTTCGCACGCTAAATCGGACGTTGCCCGGGGTTACGGTCGTCCGTCAGACTGGAGAACATCGTGGTACCAGTGCCTGCTCCGCAACCCGTCTCAGACGTACGACCAGTCTCAATGCCGCTCGTCGACCGCATCGCCAGCGGCGTGGTGACTGCAGTTCCCCCGATCATCCTTGCGATCGGGATGTGGTTCGGGTGGAGCAACGGTCTCCTGGTCTGGCAGGACATCCTCGTGCTCGCCATCAGCTACGCGGTGATCGGCACCGGCATCACGGTCGGTTTTCACCGCCTGCTGACGCACCGGAGCTTCAAGTGCCACCGGCTGCTGCGCGCCGGATTCGCCGCGCTGGGCTCCGCCGCGGCTGAGGGGCCGGTGATCGACTGGGTAGCCACCCATCGCAAGCACCATCAGTTCTCCGATGCCGACGGCGATCCGCACAGTCCCCACGGTCACGGCACCGGCTGGATGGGCGCGCTCCGAGGCCTGGCTCACGCCCACCTGGGCTGGGTGTTCAGCGACATGGAAGTGGCCGATGAGAACCGTTACGCCAAGGACCTCCTGGCCGATCCGCTGATCCGCTTCGTTGACCGCACCTTTGTCCTGTGGGTGATAGCCGGCTTAGCCGCCGCCTTCGGCCTCGGCGTCGCGCTGACCGGGACCGTCGCCGGCGGCCTCACGGCACTCCTGTGGGGCGGCGCTGCACGGATCTTCCTCATGCATCACGCGACGTTCAGCATCAACTCGCTGTGCCACTTCTTCGGCCGCAAGGACTGGGACACCGGGGACGAATCCCGGAATCTGGCCTGGCTGGCCATCCCCACCTGGGGCGAGGCATGGCACAACAACCACCATGCGTTCCCGACCTCCTATCGGCACGGGCTGCGGCGCTGGCAGCTGGATCCATCGGCCGCGATCATCCGGACACTTGAGCTTGTGGGCCTGGCCTGGGATGTCGTCCGGGTGGACGAGGGGCGGATGAAGCGACGGGCCGCTGCGGCCTCGGTGGCGTGAGCCGAGCGTTCCTGGCGCGCACCGGGTCACTTCAAGCTGAGCTGCGCCCGGCGCTGGGCCTCGCGCAGGTGCCTGAGAGGTGACCTCGCAAGCCGATCGCGCACGGCGGTTCCTCGCTCTGCACACGCCGGGTGACCCGCTGCTGCTGCCGAACCCCTGGGACGCCGGCTCGGCCAAGCTGCTCGCCTCGCTTGGCTTCCTGGCGCTGGCCAGCACGAGCAGCGGGTTCGCGGCGACGCTCGGGTGCCTCGACGGATCGGTGACCCGTGACGAGGCGCTGGCCCACGCGGCCGCGATAGTGGCGGCGACCGATCTCCCGGTGTCCGCCGATCTGGAGAACGGCTTCGCCGACGAGCCTGAGGCGGTGGCCGACACGATCGCCGGGGCGATCGAGGCCGGCCTGGCGGGCTGCTCGATCGAGGACTTCAGCGGCCACGACGACGCTCCGATCTACGACCTCGCTCTGGCCCGGGAGCGCATTGCCGCCGCCGCGGAGGTCGCGCACGCAGGGCCGGTGCGGCTGGTGCTGACCGCGCGGGCCGAGAACTACCTGCATGGAAGACCGGAGCTGGCCGACACGATCACGCGCCTGGAGGCGTACCAGGAGGCCGGCGCGGACGTGCTGTACGTACCCGGGCTGGCCTCGATCGACGACATCGCCGAGGTGGTGCGCTCGGTCGATCGTCCCGTGAACGTCCTGGCGATGCGCAGTGCTCCGCCGGTGGCGGCGCTCGCGTCGGCCGGCGTCAGCCGGATCTCGGTGGGCGGGGCGTTTGCGTTCAATGCCCTCGGTGCCCTGGTCGAGGCGGCCACCGAGCTACGCGAGCGGGGCACCTACGGGTACAGCGAGCGGTCCGCCGCCGGGGCGCGCGAGGCGCGGCGGGCGTTCGGCGGCCGCTGAGCCCCGCGCCAGTCCGCGCGTCAGCCCGTATACAGCCGGCGCAGCAGGTTGAGCATGGCCGGCGCCGTCGTTCCGTTCCCGGGACAGCAGGTCGGCCCGTTGACCGCGCTGACGCCGATCTCCAGATGCGGACCGTTCGACATCCCGACGATCCCACAGCCGACCTCTGCGATCGGCTCTCCCGCGCGGACGACCGTGCCGATCGGCACCAGGGCGGGTGCGGCGTGGCCGTAGTAGATAAAGCGTCCGTTCAGCGGCCCGCCGGAAACCCTGAGCACCGGTGCGTCAGGCCCGAAGCCGGAGATCCCCTCCTGCACGATCACCCCGTTGGTCACCGCCACCTCGACCGCCGCGGCGCCGCACGCGGCGCCGTTGGTCGAGATGTCCACGCCCTGATCGGGCGACCAGGTGGCCGGAGGCGCGACGACCGACTGCGGTAGGACCGGGAACACAAAGCCCTGGCCGGCGCCCAGCGAGTTCAGCTCCTGGGCGATCTTGAGCTCCCGCTTGACCTCGGCCAGCGAGACGGCGTGTGCGTTGGGATCGCCGATCGGGTCAGTCCCGCCGCCGGTAGGGGCCTGGCCGACAGTGGGCTCCACCGCCTGAGGATGCGCCTGGAGCCCCAGCGAGTTGACCGCGCTCGGCGTGGCCGGGGTGGACGTCGACCGGGTCGCGGACGCGGCGCCGCAGCCGCAGACTCCCAGGATCAGCGCGACGATCAGCGCCGGCCAGCCAGGACGCAGAGATCGCATGGGCGGCAGTTCAGCAGCTTTCAGGCTGCCGCACGCAGGTCTGCGAGGGATGGTCGTTCGAGCTGCTCGCTCTCGACCGCGGTAAGACCATCCGGACCGGGGGCGAGCAGCGTCGAGGGCAGCGGCCCGGACAGACGACCCTCGCGCTGCAGGCGGGCGCTCACGGCCTGGAGGACGGCAAACGCCATCGGGCCGAGGTCCTGGAGGCGCTGGTGCGCGTTCTGACGAACGTCGAGATCGACCTGGGCGATCCCGTCGAGTCCGACGACGGAGTACGCGTCGAGCAGCAGCGCGATGTCCACGCCGTACCCGGTCACGAACGGCAGGCGGGCCAGAAGGTCACGCCGGGCGGCGACCTCGCCGGCCAGGGGCTGCGCCACCGCGGCCAGGTCCGGATAGAACATGTTCAGCAGCGGCCGAGCGGTCAGCTCAGTGACGCGGCCGCCCCCTTCGGGCAGCGTCAGCTCGCCGATCCGGAACGGCCGCCGGTAGAAGCCCTTGACGAAGGAGATCTCCGGCTCGCACAGCAGCGGTCCGAGCAGCCCGCAGACGAAGTGGGCCCCGAATCTCTCCGAGTCGGCATCGAGAAAGCACACGATCTCGCCCCGCAGCACCCGCAGAGCTCGCCACATCGCGTCCCCCTTGCCGAGCACCGGGCCGAGCTCCGGCAGCAACACCTCCTGGTCGTACACCTCCGCGCCCAGCCCCTGCGCGATTTCGCCGGTCCTGTCGGTCGAGTGGTTGACCACGACGATCTGATCGATCACCCCGAGCTCCACGAGCGGCGCCAGCTGCTCCAGGATCGGGCCGATGGTGGCGGCCTCGTCACGCGCCGGAAGGCAGACCGAGACGGTGGTGGCCGGCTGCTCGGCCAGCCGCTCCGGTGGGAATTGGACGTGGGAGAACGAATGGCTCGCGTGCCACGAGCGCGCTCGTATCGACATGGGCACAGGATGCCAGGCGCGGGGCCGTCAGCCGTGGGGGAGCTTCGCGGCGAAGGCGCGGAGTTTCGCCGGGTCCCGCAGAGGCCGGCCGTGGCCGAACAGGACAAGCTCCGGCTCGAGCGCTGCCAGGCGCCGCATCGAGTCGCGGTTGCCCCGCGGATCCGGCGTGAAAAAGGGCTTCGGCTCATGCAGTCCCGGAATCCCGGTAATGGTGTCTATGTTGGTGAACACGTCGCCGCAGATCAGCGTCCGGTCGCCGGCGCGCCACAGGGAGATGTGGCCGGCGGAGTGACCTGGCGTGTCGAGAACCTCGAAGCCGGCGAGCTGGTCCCCCTCGTTCAGGCGCCGGGCCACGGGGTGGGCCGGCCCAGGAAAGGCGCGACCGATCAGCACGTTGAGCGGATGTTTCGGCTGGCGCTCCATGACCTTTCCGTCCTCGATCGCCGCGGCATCCCGCTCACCGCACCACAGTGGAATGCCCAGCGCCTCGCAGACCTGGTGGCTGGCGCCCTGATGGTCCGGATGCGCGTGGGTCACGACATGCGTCCTGATGTCCCGTCCTCGTAGCTGGCGCAGGATCCGACCGCCCGCGTGGCGGGTAGCCGCGTCGACGAGCACATCGCCGATCACGTAGACGTTGATCGCATACGGTGGAAACCCGTCCAGCAGGTGGACGTCTTGGGCGGGCTGCTTCATCGGTTGCGAGCCTACCGGTCGCCCGCGGCCGTCCGTCGTGAGAGGCGTCCGTGGATAGCATCCGGTGGCGATGGTGGGACCGCCGCCCGAAAAGTTTCGGGTCGTGTAAGACGGCTCTCAGCTGCGTCGCTGTTCCCAGCTGAAGCCGCGCACGGCGAGCGCCACCCCGAGCACCGCCCAGGCCGCGATCACCCCGAGCGCGCTGATGTTGGTGCCCAGCGAAGTCCCCTTGACCATCGCGCCCGAGAGGCCGTCGATCAGATGTTTGAGCGGCAGGGCCTGGGCGATGCCCTTGATGAATCCCGGGGCTCTGGCTGCGTCGTAGAACACTCCGGAAACGAAGATCACCGGTAGGAACACGGCATTCACGTAGGCGGGCGCGGAGTCGAAGTTGGGGATGGCGTGAGAGAACGCGACGCCGAGGGAGGCGAAGCAGATCACGCCGGCGGCGACGAACACGAGCAGCTCCCCCCAATCCCGCGGCCAGCCGGTGCCGAAGAAGATTCGTCCGGCGATGGTGATGATCGCGATCTGCAGCGCGGTGTTGGTGATCGCGTTGCCGGCGATCCCGAACAGGTAGGAGATCCCCGGCATCGGCGTGCCGCGGATCCGCTTGAGTACCCCCTGCTCTCGCAGGAAGGTCATGTTGAAGGCGAGCGCGGTGAACGTCGTCGACATCACGCTCATCCCCGCAATGCCCGGCACGATCACGTTCAGGTCGTGCTGGTTGCCGTGCAGGATCGCGCCGAAGAAGGCCAGAAACAGCAGCGGGAGCAGGAAGTTGAAGAAGGCGGCACTGGGATTTCGCCAGAACAGCCGGCGCTCGAGCCGATATTGTCGCCAGGCCAGCGTCAGGACGTCAGACACTGTCGCTCCCGTCCGCGGTCAGCTCGAGGTACACGTCCTCGAGTGTCGGCCGGGTCACCGTCAGACCTTCGAGCCGTTCCTGGCGAGCCAGCGCCGCGCCAGTCAGTTCGTGCAGCAGCACCGTCGGGTCATTCGTCTCCTGCTCGACCAGGGCCCCGTGACCATCGCGATACGCCACGCGGTAGGGCGCGTCGCCCGATCCGACGCCCAGCTCGCGCGGCGCGCCCTCGACCAGGATCCGCCCGTCCTTGATGATCGCCACCCGGTCGGCGAGCTCCTGCGCCTCGTCGAGATAGTGAGTGGTCAAAAGCACGGTCTTGCCGAGCGCCTTGAGCGAGCGGATCGTCTCCCAAGCGTTGCGGCGGGCAGCGGGGTCGAAGCCGGTCGTCGGCTCGTCGAGGAAGATCAGCTCCGGGTCGCCGATCAGCGCGAGCGCGAGATCCAGGCGCCGCAACTGGCCGCCCGAGAGCGTCCGAGACATTGCGTCCTCCTTGCCCTCCAGCCCGGTCAGCGAGATCACCTCGTCGACGCTGCGCGGATGCGGATACATCGAGGCGAAGTGCACGATCGCCTCGCGCACCTTGATGTGGCGGTAGAGCCCAGTGCTCTGCAGCACGATGCCCACCCGCGCCCGTAGGGCCCGCGGGCGGTTCCCGGGATCGAAACCGAGCACGCTGACCTCACCCTCGGTGCGCTCCCGGTAGCCCTCGAGTATCTCCACGGTGGTGGTCTTGCCCGCGCCGTTGGGCCCGAGGAGCCCGAAGACCTCGCCCCGCCGAACCTCAAAGTCGATTCCCCGAACGGCATCGAAGCCTGCATACGTCTTGCGGAGGCCGTGCACCGAGATCGCTGGTTCCGACACCCGAGGCATGATGCCAGCGCCACTCACGCCCCGCCACGCCGTGCAGCCGGTAGCGTAGAACCCCTTGCGCCGCGCCTGCATCGACATCGGCTCGAACACGACGCGCTTGCTCGTCGCGGAGTGTGAAGCCGGTCAGCTGCTGGAGGTACATCAGGAGCGCGCGTTTACCCGCATCGGGCGGGGCCTCGGGACGGAGAGCACGATCTCGCAGGCCAAGATCAGCGAGGTCGTGCGGGTGGTCAGCGCGCAGCTGCGGGTTGCGCGCGAACTCGGCTCGGTGCAGGTCCGCGGCGTGGCCACGGCGGCGATCCGGCGCGCTGCCAACGGCGCCGAGCTGACGGCGGCGGTGCATCAGGAGTGCGGACTCACGGTGCAGATTCTCTCCGGCCAGGAGGAGGCGCGGCTCGCGTTCGTCGGGGCGGCGCAGACCCTCGAACATGCTCCGCTGCGCCCCCTCGGCGTGGTCGACGTGGGCGGCGGTTCATCGGAGCTGGTGGTCGGCCAGGCGCCAGACCAGGTCACGTGGTCCACGTCGTTCGGGCTGGGATCCGGCGACCTCGCGGATCGGTGGCTGCGCTCGGATCCTCCCTCGCAGGTCGAGCTGGCGCAGGCGCGCTCAGAGATCGTGCAGGTGCTGAGCGGGCTGGACGTGCCCAGGCCGGCTGAGGCCGTCGCGGTGGGGGGAAGCGCATCCTCGCTGCGCCGGCTTGCGGGACCGCTACTCGATCCGGATGCGTTCGCGCGGTCCCTGCGCCTGCTGGCCACCGAACGGGCGACCGAGGTAGCGCGGCGATTCGCGCTCGACCTCGAGCGCGTGCGGCTGCTTCCCGCCGGGCTGCTGATCCTCCAGGCGGCGTCGGAGCTGTTTGGCACCGCGCTTCAGATCGGGCGCGGCGGCGTGCGGGAGGGCGTCCTGCTCGAGGGACTCGCGTGAGCGGGGAGAGGATCGGGTGCCAGGATTACCTGAGCGTGGGATTACCTGAGCGTCAGATCCGGAACACGGGGAGCAGGCGCTGCTCGTGCTCGGCGTCGATCCGCGCGATGACCTCGATGTGCTCCTCCAGCCCCGAGCCCCGGAGCTTGGTCGCCAGCAGCTCGTCGACCTGATAGATGCCGGCGCTGTTGGACATCGCAATCTCCACCCGCACCGCGCGATCCCGCCCCGCCAGAATTTTCACCTCCTCGATCGCGTAGGCCGACAGCGAGTGGATGTTCTGATGCCCGGCCTCGAACGGCACGCGTGAGCGTCCTCTGGCCATGTCAAGCGCGTCGGCGACGCGGACGATCCCAGCCTCGATCGTGAACGGGGCGCCGTTGCGCCGGTGGCCGATGATCGCGTGCAGGGCCTCGGAGACGATGATCGTGCGCTCGGGCTCCTCGTAGGCCTCGGCCAGCAGCGACCCGAGCTTGTCCGCGGTGAGGAACAGGCTGAAGCGCTCGTGGTCCTCACGGTGAATCGACATGCCGACGCAGTGCAGCAGGCAACCGGCGGCGATCACCACCTCGGCGTCACGTTCGGACATGCCGTAGTCGGCGGTCACACTCGGGGTGACGCCGCGGCGGAACAACAGCCGCGCGAGGCGGAGCCCGATGTTCAACACGATCTGGATGTGGACCCACGAGTGGTCGGACATGCCCAGGCGGCGGCCGGCGTTGACGGCGGAGACGTGCCACCACGCCTTGACCTGTTCGTCGGCGTTGACAGCCTCGAGCAGTCGCTCGAGCCGGCGGTTGCCCCGGGTGGGAACGCGGACGCGCACCTCGGCGAGCGCGTCACGGGGTGCCAGCGGAAGGTCAGCGGAGCTCATCCGAGCCGGCCCGTGGTGCTACCAGTGCACGCCGCGCATCAGGTGCGCGAGCGCGACCTGCTCGGTCGACGCGTGCTCCTCGGGGTCCTTCTGGCCCTTGGAAGCGGCTGAATCGGGAAACACCTTGTAGGCGGTCGAGAGGATCTGATCGACCGCCTTGGGAAACAGGGTGTAGGCGACCTCGCCGAACGTCCCCAGGCGGGTGTTGATCTGCTTGGGCTTGGCGCGGATCGCCTCGCAGACCAGGTCGGCGGCCTCCTCGGGGGAGATCGTGGGAAACGAGTCGTAGATCTTCGTGGGCGCGATCATCGGCGTGCGCACCAGCGGCATGTGGATGGTGGTGAAGTGCACGTTGTCGCCGACGGTTTCCGAGCCGACCACGCGGGTCCAGGCGTCGAGTGCCGCCTTCGATGCGACGTAGGCGGAGAACCGGGGCGGGTTGGTCTGGACGCCGATCGAGGACACGTTGACGATCAGGCCTGAGCGGCGTTCGCGCATGTGCGGAAGCAGACCCATGATCAGCTTGATCGTGCCGAGGTAGTTCAGCTGGATCGTGCGCTCGAAGTCGTGGAAGCGGTCGTAGGACAGCGCGATCGAGCGGCGGATTGAGCGGCCGGCGTTGTTGACGAGGATGTCGACCGCGGGATGGTCGGCCAGCACCCGCTCGCACAGCTGCTCGACCGACTGAGGATCGGACAGGTCGGCCGTATAGGCGTAGGCCGTGGCACCGGTGTCCTCGATCTGCTGCCGGGTCTCCTCGAGCTTTTCCGCGCCACGGGCCACGAGCAGCGGGATCCCGCCGGCGCGCGCGATCTTGAACGCTGCCGCCCGGCCGATGCCGCTCGAGGCGCCGGTGATCAGGACCGTCTTGCCGTTCACCGCGCCCTCGAAGCTGCGGTCCTTGAACAGGTCCGGATCGAGGTTGCGCTCCCAGTAATCCCACAGCTTGTCCGCGTAGCCCTCCAGCGGCGGGATCGAGATGCCGCTGCCCTCGAGCGCGCGCTCCGTGTCCCGGGTGTCGAACTGCGCGGTCAGCGCGATGTAGCCGAGCACCTCCTCGGGGATCCCGAAGTCGGCCAGCAGCGCGCGGCGCACGCCCTTTGCCGCGGGCAGCGCCATCAGCATCGAGAACGTGCCCTTGGGCAGCGCCTTGAGGATCTTGGTGTCGATCCGCATCGACATCTGCGGCGCGTGCGCGGCAGCGGCGATCGTGTTCATGACCTCGCCCGAGCGCTGCGACTTCGGGTTGGTCAGATGGAATGCCTGCCCGTCGAGGCCCGGTAGATGGGCGATGTGGTCCATCGCCGCAGCGACGAAATCGACCGGCACGATGTTGGTGTAGCCGAGCTCTGGCCCGACGAGTGGGAACCACCCCGGCAGGTAGTGCCGGGCCATCTTGATCGCGGTGAAGAAGTAGTACGGACCATCGATCTTGTCCATCTCGCCGGTTGCTGAATTTCCGACCACGATCGCGGGGCGATAGATGCGCCACGGGACCGTGGTCTGGGTCCGGGCGAGCTTCTCGGCCTCGAACTTCGTGCGGTGGTATGGATGGTCGAGCTTCTGGCCCTCGTCGAACATGTCCTCGCGGAACAGGCCCTTGAATTTCCCCGCGGCGGCGATCGAGGAGGTGTGGTGAAAGCAGCCAACCTTCAGCGTGTTGGCGAGCTCGACGGCGTGGCGGGTGCCCTCGACGTTGGCGATGCGGTTGCTCTCATCGTCGGCGGTCATGTCGTAGACCGCGGCGAGGTGAAAGAAGTGGTCGACCTTGCCGGTCAGCTCCTCGACCTGCTCGGCGGCGAGACCGAGCCGCGGCTGCGACAGGTCGCCGAGCACCGGCTTGATCCGCGCCTGCGCGTCGGGGCCCCACTTCTGCTCGATCAGGGTGGCGAGCTTGTCTTGGGAGCTCTCGCGGACCAGCACGTTTATATCGCCCTCGTGCTCGAGTAGCAGCGGCACCAGGTGTCGTCCGATGAACCCGGTTGCCCCGGTGATGAAGTAGCTCATCGTCCGGCCGGAGCTACCAGCCGCCGCGCCAGTCGGTGTTGGCCGCGCGGCGCTTGGCGGCATCCATCTTCGCGTGCTTGCGCTTGTCCAGCCGCCACTGGATCAGCGAGAGGGTGAGGATCACGGCGGGGAAGAAGCCGATCACAATGAACATCGCGTTGGTGATGACCTTGTCATTCGTCTCGCCATACCACCCCTGGCCGCCGCCGGTTTCGGCCAGCGCCACCGGGGCGACGCTGAGCAGCGTCATCGTGAACACCAGCAGCGCGGTCATGAGCTTCGTGCGACGCATCAGTCGCAAGCGTATCGAATGACTACGCGGCCTTCACCTGTGCGCCGGCCCCGACCGCGGCGATCCCCTGGAGCAGCGATGGGTTGTAGAGCGTGGCCCGCGAGACGACCTCCATGTGGTTCAGCGCCGCCTCGAACACCGGACCGCCCGCGGCCTGGGCGAGCTGGCGCTGCTTGAACGTCGGAACGACATCGTCTTTGGTCGTGATCACGGTGGCGATCGGAGCGGCGATCTGGCCGAGCCACGGCCGGGAGTCGAAGCGCCCGAGCTCCCGCCCGGCTTCGGCGACGTCACGAGCCGAGTGGCGCAGCAGCTCGGACTGGAGCCAGATCGACGTGCGCGGGTCGGTGATCCCGATGCGGCGGAAACCCGCGCGCCAGAATCGCCCGGGGGCGAGCGACAGAGCCAGCCCCAGCGCGCCCATCGCCTTGAAGGATCGGCGGGTCCGCGTGTCCTTCCAGTGCTGGGCGGTTCCGCTCAGCACGACGCCGCTGACCACCGCGGGGTGTTCACGCGCGAGGAGCTGGGCGATCGCGCCGCCCATCGAATAGCCGACGATCGTCGCCGGGGCGGCGTCGAGCTCCCGCAGCACGGCGGCGGCGTCGGCGGCGCAATCCGCGAGCCGGAACTTGACGATCGGTCGCAGTCCGCGCCCATGGCCGCGATGGTCGATCGCCAGGACGCGATAACCAGCTCCGGCGAGCGCCGCGTAGGCGCCCACCCAGTTCAGGTCGGCGGTCGCCATCCAACCGTGCAGCAGCATCACCACCGGACCGTCGCCACCGGTGTCGCGCAGGAAGAACTCTCCCCGGTCGGCCACGCGAACAGTTCTCGCGGGGGGCATCTCGACGGGTGGGACCGGCGGCAGGGAAGGATCGGACATCACGCGATCCTACCCCGCGGGGGCCGTGTTCCTACCATGGGCCTGATGGCCATCGTGATCGCATCGGACCTCGGCAAGGACATGGGCGGCGAGCCGCTCCTGCGCGGGATCTCGTTCAAGCTGGAGCGACGCGACCGGATGACCCTGACCGGTCGCAACGGCACCGGCAAGACGACGCTGCTGAGGATGCTCGCGGGCCAGGCCTCAGTCGATCAGGGCGAGCTGATGCTGGCCAAGGGCGCCAAGGTGGCGCTGCACGACCAGCGGCCGCCGCGGGAGCGGGGTCTTTCCCTGCGGAGCTACGTGCTCTCAGGAGCGCCTGAGCTGGTGAGAATCGAGGTTCAGCTGAGCGACCTCGAGCAGGCGATGGCCGGCGGAGCGCACGATGAGGCGACGCTCAACCGGTACGCGGAGGCCCAGGCGCGCCTGGAGCACGCCGGTGGCTACAACTGGCGCGAACGCGCCCTGTCGACGCTGCACGGCCTCGGCTTCCGGGACGATGCGCAACTCGATCGCTCGCTGGAGACGTTCTCCGGCGGCGAACTGACGCGCGCCTCGCTCGGACGTGCCCTGGCCGGTGATCCGGATCTGCTGCTGCTCGACGAGCCGACCAACCATCTGGACATCTCCGCGCTCGAGTGGCTGGAGCAGCACTTGAGCGGGCTCGACACCGCGATCGTGCTGGTCGCTCACGACCGGTGGTTCCTCGAGGCGGTCGGCACCTCGGTACTCGAGCTCGAAGCCGGCCGCGGGAAGTTCTTCCCCGGCACCTGGCACGCTTGGCGGCGGGAGAAAGCGGCCCGGGAACTGGCGCTGGGGCGCGCGATCGAACGTCAGCAGGCGGAGATCGACCGGCTCGAGCGGTTCGTCACCAGATTCCGGGCTGGGACCCGGGCGCGTCAGGCGCAGTCACGGGCCAAGAAGCTCGACAAGATCGACCGGATCGCTCGTGGCCCGACCGATGGCGCCGGTCTGGCGTTTGCGTTCAAGCCGCCGGAGCGAAGCGGCCGGGTCGTGTTCGAGCTGCTCGACGGCCGGGTTTCGGTGAGCGACCGGCCGCTGCTCGACGAGGCCGAGCTGTGGCTCGAGCGGGGGGAGCATGTCTCGCTGGTCGGACCCAACGGCGCCGGCAAGACGACGCTGATCGAGGTCCTCGCGGGGCGGCGGGAGATCGGCGAACCCGAGCCGGGGGGCGGTCCGCTGGTGGCGGGCAAGCTGCGTACCGGACACAACGTCAAGCTCGGCTTCCTCTCCCAGCACGCCGAGGAGCTGGCCGCGGGGACTGCGCGCACCGTGGTCGAGGCGGCCGGACATCTCACCGGGCTGCCGCCCAACCAGGCCCGCGCGCTGCTCGGCCGGTTCCTGTTCTCCGGCGTGGAGGCCGAGAAACCGCTCGACGGCCTTTCCGGGGGCGAGCGCCGGCGGCTGTCACTGGCGATCCTCGTGCACTCGGGGGCCAACGTGCTGATTCTCGACGAGCCGACCAACCACCTCGATCTCGAGAGCCGAGAGGCACTCGAGCAGGCACTGGCGGCGTTCGAGGGCTCGCTGCTCCTCGTCTCCCACGATCGGGCGTTGCTCGACGCCGTCGGCAGCCGCACCGTTGCCTTCGAGGACGGCACGCTGCGAAGCTACGTCGGGGGGTGGCCAGAGTACGTGCGCGAACGTGAGGAGCGGGCGGCGCGGCCCGCGGCCACCGCCCGCGCGGCGAAGACGAAAGCCAAGGCTGCCGCCGCTCCGCCCAAGGCGCCGCGCAAGCCCCCGGTGAAGCACAAGAGCGCTCAGCGCCAGCTCGAGGCTGAGATCGAGGCCGCAGAAGCCGCGGTCCGTGCGCTCGAGGACGAACTCTCTGAACCAGCCGCGTGGTCTGACCCAGAAAAGAGCGCTTCGTCGACCTCGCGCCACGAGGAGGCGAGACGAGCCGTCGAGGAGCTCTACCGGCGCTGGGAGCAGGTCGCGAGCTGAGTCGCAGGACCTCGTCCTGGTACGGGCCTACACTCAGCCAAGACATGGCGCCGAGTGAAGCGACCCGGATCAGGGTGGCACTCATTGATGACGACAGTGGTCTGATCACCGTGCTCGATCGCCGCTTTGCGGGTCTGCGGTGGGAGCGCGCGGTGCTTGAGTACGCGGCCGGCCCCGAGCAGCTCGCCGCAATGCGGATCCATGCGCTGATCGTCAACCCGGCGTTGACCGGGATGGACTACATCGAGCAGATCGCGGGCTCGCTGCCGGGGCTGTCGCTGCTCGTCCACAGCGCGTCCGCACCAGTGGCCGACCGGGTTCGCGGTCTGCGCGCCGGGGCCGACGATTGGATCACCAAGCCCTGCCACCCCGAGGAGCTGCTGGCCCGGATCCAAGCCGTGATGCGCCGTCGCCGCGCCGGCGAGTTGCCGACGGAGGCCACGATCATCGCGGCCGGCGAGCTGGCGATCCGCCCGGACCGCTTCGATGTCTACGGGCCCCGCGATGAGCCCGTCGGGCTGTCCCGCAAGGAGTACGAGCTTCTGCACCAGCTCGCCGCGGCCGGGGGCCGCGTGCTCGAGCGCGAGGACATCTACCAGCGCGTGTGGGGTTACACGATGGCCCGCGGCGACCGCTCCGTCGACGTGTTCGTGCGCAAGCTCCGGCAGAAGCTCGAGCGGGCCTCCCCGCAATGGCGATACGTGCACACGCACTTCGGAGTGGGCTACCGGTTCGCCGCCGAACGCATGGACGGCGCCCCGGCCGACGCTGCATCAGCGCCGCTGCCCGGGAAGCGATCTCCGGTGGAACAGCCCCAACCGGCTCACCCAGCACGACATCTCGTCACAATTCAATAGCACGATCCCGTGCGTCAACGTCATCCTTCCCGGCCCTTGAAGCGCCCGCGCCGTCGTCTCCCGCTGTTTCTCGCCCTGCTGCTGGTGCTGATCGTGGCTGGGGTAGCGCTGGCCGCGGCCGGTGGTGGGAGCAGCGGCCGGATCGGACCGAGCCTGCGGATCACCGGCAACGGCCGGATGCTGCGGCCGCCGGGGAAGCTGGTCACCCTCGGGCATTTCCCCACCGGCGGCGCGATCACCCCGGACGGGCGGTTCCTGTGGACCGTCTCCACCGGCCGGGCGCTCAACGACATTCGCATCGTGAGCGTCGCGGCCAAGCATCCCCGCGTGATCCAGATCCTCCCGTTACCGGGCGCCTCCGGCGGGATCGCGATCGACCGCACGCAGCCGCTGGTCTACGTCTCGGGCGTCGCGGACTCGTCCGACGCCGATCAGCGCCGCCCCGGCCTCCCGGGCCGGGCCGGCGACGTAATCCACGTGTTCCGCTACAACGCCCGCAACGGGCGAGCGAGGGAGATCGGCACGATTGCAGTCCCGCCCCCCGCCTCCGCGCCAGTACCGGAGAACTTCCCGCCCAAGACGAGCGGTCAGCTGGCCTGGCCTGACCGCCTGGCCATCTCCCCCAACGGTCGCACGCTGCTCGTGCCGCTGAACCTGGCCGACGCCGCGGCGGTGATCGACACCCAGACCCACGCCGTTTCTTACGTCAAGACGGGATCGTTCCCGTACGGAGCGGCCATCCTCCCTGGCAACCAGACCGGTCTGGTCTCCAACGAGGGCCCGGGGACGGTGTCGGTGATCTCGCTCACCGGCGCGACCAAAACCAAGGACATCCAGGTGGCGGCGAACATTTCGCACCCGGAGGCGATTGCGCTGAACCCGCGCGCCCAGAGGGCCTACGTGGCGATCGCCAACGAAGACCAGGTCGCCGTGATCAACACCGCGACGATGAGCCTGGAGAGGGTGCTGTCGGTGCAGCGCGCGCAGGGGGGCGGCGAGTCGCCGGTGGCCCTGACGGTGACTCCGGATGGCCGGCGGCTGATCGTCGCGGAGGCCGCGGCCGACGAGTTGGCGGTGTTCGCGCTGCCGTCGGGTGCGTTGATCGGGCGGATTCCGACCGCCGCATATCCGGCCGATGTCCAGGTCGCCCGCCGGCGGCTGCTGTGGATTGCCGCCAAGGGGTTCGGCTCAGGCGCCAACCCCAACGGCCCGAACCCGATCAGCACCAGTGACAACAACCTGCTCCAGCATCCGGGGACCGCGGTGCTGAGCTCCGGCCGAGCCGGAATCATGCGGTTCCCCTCCGATCGGACGATCGTCTCGCTGACCGGGGACGCGAACCGCCAGGTGTTGCCGATCAATCGGGTGCCGGCACCGCCGGGGACGCCGCTGCGGCCGGGCGGCCCGATCAAGCACGTGTTCTTCATCGTCCGGGAGAACCGGACGTACGACCAGGTGCTGGGCGACGATCCTCGCGGGGACGGTGATCCGGAGTTGACGCTGTTCGGCAAGCGGATCACCCCGAACTTCCATGCTCTCGTGCAGCGCTATCCGTTGCTGGACCACGTGTACGCGAACTCCGAGGCGTCGATCGACGGCCACTTCTGGACCAGCGCCGCAGCGGTCTCGGATTACGTTCAGAAGAACTGGGAGCAGAACTACGCCGGTCGTGGCCGGCCGTACGACTTCGGCGTATTCTCAATCACCTGGCCAGGCACCGGGTTCCTGTTCGACCGCGCCCAGCAGCAGGGGATTTCCTACTACAACTTCGGCGAGGCGGTGGCCGGCACTGTTCCGCTGACCGCGCTGGACAAGAACAACACGCCGGCCCAGACCGCGCTGGTCAACGAGAAGTTCCGGAACTCGGACCTCGGCGCGGCGCCGCTCGGGTACCTCGCGCAGTGTTATCCCAATGACGCTTCGATCGGCACGGATGCGGTCAGCGGCGCCCTCCACATCAGGCGGGAGACCTACGACTCCTCGCTGCCCGCCGGCGCGCCGCTGCAGTCGGAGTCGCGGTTCTCGTGCTTCCAGGCGCGCTTTCGCCAGTGGCTGCAGACCAACTCAGTTCCCGCCTTCAACTACCTGGTGCTGCCGAGCGACCACACCGACGGGCTCACGCCCGGGGACCGCTCGCCCCGCGCGATGGTGGCGGAGAATGATCTCGGGCTGGGCCAGATGGTGGACGAGATCTCCCACTCCAAGATCTGGCCCTCCTCGGCGATCTTCGTGGTCGAGGACGATTCCCAGGACGGCGCCGACCACGTCGACGCCCACCGGATGCCGGCCGCGGTGATCAGCCCGTTCGCGAAGCCGGGCGCGGTGATCCACACTCGCTACGACATGTTGTCGATGATCCATTCGATGGAGCTGATCCTGGGCATGCGCCCGCTGGGGCTCGGCGACGCCGCCGCGACGCCGATGTACGACGCGTTCCAGCCGACGCCCGCCAACGCAGTGCCCTACTCGCAGATCCCGCCGAGCTATCCGCTGCTGGAGCGAAACCCGAACACCTCTGCGAACCGGGCGCTGACGCGGGGTTACGACTTCCACACGCCCGACACGGTCCCCCAGGACGTGTTCGATCGGATCCTGTGGCGATCGGTCCACGGCTCGGCCCAGGCGCCGCCCCCGCCGGGACCGAATGCGGTCGGCGGCCAATGAGCGGTTTGCACTCCTCATCGCGATCGGTCGCGCGGCCGCGGGGCGCGGCGATGCTCGCCTCCGTCGTGCTGCTGCTGGCCGGAGGACCGCTGGCTTCGGCAGCCCGCGCGTCGGCCGGGCAGCCCCCGATCAAACACGTGTTCGTCGTCATGCTGGAGAACAAGGGCTTCGACGAGACGTTCGGCAATCTGAGCCCGGCCCCGTATCTGTCCCAGACGCTGCCCGCAATGGGGGCACTGGTGCCGAACTACTACGGCGTCACCCACGTCAGCCTCGGCAACTACATCGCCCTGGTCAGCGGTCAGGGTTCCAATCCCCTGACCCAGACCGACTGCCAGCTGTTCTTGCCCCTGCTGCCGGGGACGATCGGCGCCAACGGTCAGGCCACCGGGGTCGGGTGCGTCTATCCGAGCGGGGTGAAGACGGTCGCCGATCAGCTGAGCGGCGCGGGTCTGAGCTGGAAGGGCTACATGGAGGACATGGGCGTCAGTTGCCGCCATCCCGCGCTCGGCTCCCCGGACGGCACGCAGACGGCTCGGCGAGGCGATCAGTACGCCACGCGACACAACCCGTTCGTGTACTTCCACTCGTTGCTCGATACCGGAGCGTGCGCTCGCAACGACGTCCCCCTCACCAGCCTGGCCGGCGATCTCGCATTTGCCGGCACGACTCCGACGTACTCATTGATCACACCGAACCTGTGCAACGACGGCCACGATGCCCCGTGTGTCGACGGGCATCCCGGCGGCCTCGTCGGGGCCAACGCCTTTCTCGCGACCTGGGTTCCGCGCATCCTCGCCTCGCCGGCCTACCGGGATGGGGGCCTGCTGGCAGTCCTGTTCGACGAGGCGGGCGGCTCCGACGCCAGCGGGTGCTGCGGCGAGCCGCCGTTTCCGAACACGCTCAACAACGGCGGCTCCAGCCTCGGGCCCGGCGGTGGGCGCACCGGGGCCGTGCTGGTCTCGCCCTACATCGACCCGGGCACGGTCGACCACCAGCCGTACAACCACTTCTCCATGCTGCGCAGCGTCGAGGACCTGTTCGGGCTCGGGCACCTCGGGTACGCCGCGACGCCCGGGCTGCACAGCCTGGGCGCCGACGCCTTTACCTGCTACGCGCAGGCGCCGAGCCCCGTGCGGGGACGCCTTCCCCAGGGAAGTGAGATCAAATTCGCGGTGATCGGCCAGGGCACGGCCCCGCGGCCGATGGTCGAGCTCAAGCTCTGGCATGGGGGGCGCGTGTCGGTGCAGGGGGGGCGCGCCCCCCAGCTGGGTCAGGCTCGGGCACGCAGGGGGAAATGCCGCCAGACGAGACGCC
>JBPCMW010000073.1:0-21394 GCA_051001875.1 Solirubrobacteraceae bacterium
TCGATTCTGGGGAGCATCAGGTCGAGTACGACCAAGTCGAATGTCTGCTCCTCAAAGCGATCGAGCGCCTGGCGTCCATCCGTCGCCTGGACGACTTCGTACCCCTCCTTGCGCAGTGGGTACGACAGGAGCGCCTGGATCGACTGCTCATCGTCCACGAGCAGGATGCGAGCTGATCGATCTGTCACTGAATCCGTCCTCTGCGCATAAGCGTAGTGTCCCCCAACGGTCAGCCTCGCCCGTTCCCGGGCTAACCTCTGTTGGCCGATGCTGGATCCGCGCATCTACCGGACGGGCTTTGTCGCGGTCGCGCTGGCTGTGGTCGTTGTCGCCTTCTCTCTGCTCGATCAGCAGGGACCGCTCACCGCTTCTCTGGCTCCGGACGCATTCAACGGCCAGAGTGCGTACTCGACGATGGCCTCTCTGGCCCAGAACAACCCCAGCCGCCGGCCGGGCACGACCGGTGACGAAGACGTGGCCTCGTTCGTCGGCGCCAAGCTGAGGCAGTACGGCTACGGAGTCGACAAGCACCTGTTCAGCGCCCGCACGGTGGACGGAACGCGGACGCTCGAGACCGTCACAGGTGTTCGCACCGGGTTTTCCACCGGAAGCATCGTGGTGGTGTCCCACCGGGATTCGCTCGCTACGCCGGGGACGGCGGATCTGTCCGGGACCGCGGTGCTGCTCGAACTCGCCCGCGTGCTCGCCGGGGAGACGCAGCACCGCACGATCATCCTCGCGTCCACCAGCGGCTCAGCCGGCCAGGCCGGGGCCAGCGAACTCGCGCAAACGATCAGCGGGCCGGTGGATGCGGTGATCTCGCTGGGCGACCTCGCCGGCCTGCGTGCCCATCAGCCCGTCCTCGTGCCGTGGTCAACCGGGCCACGGCTCGCGTCGCCGGTGCTGCGCAACACGCTTGCCGCGGCGCTCGGCGCTCAGGCGGGATTACGGCCCGGCGGAACCAGCCTGGGCGGCCAGCTGGCACACCTCGCGTTTCCACTGACGCTGAGTGAGCAGGGGCCGTTCGGTGCCCACAGAATTTCAGCCGTCTCGCTGTCGCTGTCCGGTGACCGCCCGACTGCGCCCAATGAGGCGACCAGCACCGCCCGGATCAACACGCTCGGTCGCGCTGTGCTGCAGACGATCAACGCGCTGGACGGTGGGCCGGGAGTGCCGGCGGCCTCGTCGTACCTCCTGTACTCGGGCAAGGTCGTACCGGGCTGGGCAATCAAGCTGTTGGTGCTGGTGCTGACGCTGCCAGTCGTGTTGGCCGTCGTCGACGGCTTCGCTCGGGTCCGGCGCCGGGGCCATTCCGTGACCCTCGGCCTGGCGCAGGTCCTCGCTGCCTGTGTGCCGTTCCTGGTCGCCGCGCTGGTGATCGTCGGCGCGCGGCTGGTCGGTGCCCTCGACGCAACACCGCCCGGTCCGATCGCCGTCGGTGAGGTGCCACTGCGCGGAAGCGGGATCGCCGTCATGGCTGTGGCGGCGCTGGCGCTGGTGGTCTCCTCCTGGGCAATACCGAGGCTGGTCGGCGCGCTCGCGCGAACGCCGCGGCGCTCGAGCGCCGAAGCCGGCGATCCGGGCCGCTCGATCGCCGTCCTAGTCGTGCTGTTGCTCGCCACGCTCGCGCTCTGGATGCTCAACCCGTTTGCCGCGCTGCTGGTCATTCCGGCGCTGCACCTGTGGCCGTGGCTGGTCGATCCTGAGATGCGTCCGCACCCCGTGCTGAGCGCGTTGCTCCTGCTCATCGGGGTGGCGCCGCTGGTGCTTGTGTGCCTGTACTGGATCGACACGCAGGGCCTCGGCCCGGCCGATGCGCTCTGGCACGGCGCGCTGCTCATCGCCGGCGGTCAGGTCGGGCTCCTCCCCGCGGCTGCATGGAGCGCGATCCTCGGTTGCCTGATGTCCGTGGTCGTGCTTGCGGTGCGCATCCAGCGCCAGCCACGACCCGAGGACGCTCCGGTCACCGTTCGCGGCCCGATCTCCTACGCTGGTCCCGGCTCGCTCGGCGGAACCGAGTCTGCATTGCGTCGATGAGACGACTGCTGCGTGACATCTCCTCGGTCCTGATCATCTCCGGGCTGCTGCTGGTGCTTGACGCGGGCGTCACGCTCGTGTGGCAGGAGCCCGTTACGGCGGTCATCGCGATGATCAAGCGCAGCCAGATCGACAAGCGCTTTCTCAGCTTCCAGAGCGCTCCGCTGTCGCGGCTGGACATCAATGCGCTCGGCTCGCTGCGTTCGATGCAGGCACGCATCCGCTACCTGGCGCGTCGCGAGGAACGGCAGGTGGTCACGGGCGCCGCAATCGGGCGGATAACGATCTCGAAGATCGGCGCGAGCTACGACATTGTTCAGGGAACCGACACCTCGAGCCTTCAGAAGGCACCTGGCCATTACCCCGCGACCGCTTTGCCGGGACTCGGCCAGACGGTGGCGGTCGCCGGACACCGCACGACATACCTGGCGCCGTTTCGCCACATCGATGCGCTCGGCCAGGGGGATCAGATCCTCGTGAAGATGCCCTATGCCCGCTTCACCTACGTCGTTCAGCGCCGCAAGATCGTCCTGCCCACGGCGCTTTGGGTGCTCAAGAACGTCGGCTACGACCGTCTCGTCCTGTCGGCGTGCAACCCGCTGTACAGCGCAGCCCAGCGAATCATCGTGTTTGCCCGTCTGCAGGAGGTCCAGCCCACCCTGTTGACGTCGCGCGGCGCATAGCCGGCGGAGCACCGGGCTCGCCGGGCACCAATTTCCGGCGTTTTTAGGCCTCGGGAGTGGGTAAATCGTTGAGTAGGGTCCAGACCCGATGAAGGGCTGGTCAGTCGGTGCCGATGCTGGAGGGGAACCCCCATGGAGGATCGCAAGAAGGTGACCGACATCAAACAAAAAGTTCAGTACGGTGAGTACCAGGTTGATCCGACCGCCGTGGCGGACGCGATCCTCAGACGTCTCTGCGAGGTTGCCAGGGCGCGTTCCGAACGTGCTTCGCTTCACCGCCAGTCGACGCCTCCGAACGGGCGCCTCAGAGCTGGTGCTCGTATCCGGACATAGGTCCGTCCGCGCCTCTGAACACGACTCCGGTCGGACCGTCGGTGACCTCGCCGATCCAGGCAACCCGCACGCCGGGCGCCTGGGCGGCGAGGGTGCTGTCGATCGCCCCGCGCGCGTGAGGGGACGCGCACAGCAGGAGCTCGTAGTCCTCGCCGGCCGTGGCCGCGAACGAAGCCGGCGACGCTCCGAGTTGCTCGGCGACCTCCGAGACCGACGCGGCCAGCGGGAGCGCTTCCAGCGACAACTCAATTCGCACCCCGCTGCGGCGCGCCAGGTGCTCGGCGTCCGTGGCGAGCCCGTCGGATAGGTCGATCATCGCCCGCACGCCCCAGCGAGCCAAGAGCCGTCCCTGCACCAGGCGCGGTTGCGGGCGCGCGTAGCGTTCGCGCAGCGCCTGGCGGTGCTCGGGCTCGACATGGGCACGCCCCTGAAGCATGGCGAGGCCCGCGCCGGCGCCGCCCAGCGTGCCCGTAACGCCGACGAGGTCGCCCGGCCGCGCGCCATCACGTCCCACCAGCGAACCGGGATCGTCGCTCCAACCGACGACGGTGAAAGAAACGAACAGGGCATCTGAGCGGGTCACGTCCCCGCCGGCGATCGTCACGCCGTAACGTTCGGCCAGCGCCTGCGCGCCGTGCACCAGCTCGAGAGCGAATTCCCGGCCGCGGTTGGGCGTCAGCCCGAGCGCCAGGTATGCCTCGCCGGGCTCGGCGGCCATTGCGGCCAGATCCGAAAGGGCGCCGGCCAGCGCGCGGTGACCGATCTCCGCGGGAGACAGCTGGGAAGCGAGGAAGTGCACGCCGTCGACCATGGCGTCGACGGAGGTCACCGAAGAGGGCCTGGCCCGTACGACGGCGCCGTCATCACCGATCCCGCGGACGATACGCGGGTCGCCGCCTCCCAACAGCTGCTCGAGCCCCTCGATCAGCTCGAGCTCGCGCAAGTGTTGCTCTCAGCGGTGGCGGTAGACGATCCGCGCGCGGTCCAGGTCGTACGGGGAGAGCTCGACCCGTACGCGGTCACCGGGCAGGATGCGGATCCGGAACCGTCGCATCTTGCCTGCGACGTGGCCGAGGACTACTCGGTCCATGTTGTCAAGCTTGACGCGGAACATCGCGTTGGGCAGGGCCTCGACGACCTCTCCCTCGAGCTCGACTTTTTCTTCTTTGGGCATCGGCGAGCCTACGCTAGCAGGGGGCTAGTGATGTTTGATGCCTGCGCCGCCGCTGCTGGGCTGATGACCGCTGCCAAAGCCGGCGGGTGGCGCCGTCCCGTTGCCATTCGTAGTAGGTGCCGGCTGCGGGGGACTGGCGTACAGAGTCGGGTTGGTGTAGGGCGAGGTGGCGGTGGCGCCGGACGTGCCGCCGGAGCTCCCGCTGCCCGTCGTGTAGGACTTCCCGTACCGGCCGCCCGTTTGGGCGAATCTGCCGAAGAACGCCGTGCCGGCGAACGGCGTCGTGGGTTGCGGGAAGTCGCTGCAGTAGCCGTTGCTCGCCTGGGTCATGTAATCGCGCCAGATCGGCGCGGCGAGGGTGCCGCCGAAGCCCGGACCGAGGCCGTTGACGTCGTTCATCGAAATCGTCGACTTCGGGTAGCCGACCCACACCGCGGTCGTCAGCTGCGGCGTGTAGCCGTCGAAGTACGCGTCGGTGTAACTGCTGGTGGTGCCGGTCTTGCCGGCGGCCGGGCAGCCAAAGTTGGCGGCGGTCCCGGTTCCGCTTTGGATCACGGTCTTCAGCACCTGGGTGGCGGCGGAGGCCTCGCCATCGGTGAATACTCGGCGGCCGGCCGTGGTGCCGATTTCCTGGCTGCTGCCGTCTGAGAACACGACTCGGCTGATCGCGGTGGGATCGTGATGCACTCCGCCACTGGCCAGGGTGGCGTAGGCGTCGGCCATTTCCAGCGGCGAGACCCCGACCGCACCGAGCGCTTCGGACGGGAATCCGCTCAGCGGGGAGGTGATGCCCATCGCATGGGCGGTGGCCGAGACTTTGTCAAGGCCTAGATCCTGAGCAAGCTGCGCGAACACGGTGTTGTCCGAGAGCGTCGTGGCCTTGGTGACGCTGATCGATCCCAAATAGCTGTGCTCGGAGGTCTGCACGTGGTAAGTGGGATAACCCGGCAGCCATCCCGGCTGCAATTCCCTGGAGGTGTAGTAGGTCTGGTTCGGGTCGCCGTGGAAGTCGTGGATCAACGTCAGGAGCGAGAACACCTTGAACGCGGACCCCGTCTGGCGGCGGGCCTGGGTGGCGTAGTCGAAGTTGGTCTGGGCGTAGCTCGAGTTCGTGGCCATGGCAAGGATGTGGCCGTTGGTCGGATCGATGCTGACCAGGGCGGCGGCTGGGTCGCCGGGCGAGCCTTCGTTGGCCAGGAGCGCCTGACGAGCCTCCTGCTGGCGCTTGAGGTCGATCGTCGTATAGACCTTGAGCCCGCCCTTCTCCACCGTCTTCAGGCCAAACCGCCTGATCAGGGACTCCTTGACGTAGTCGAACACGTAGGGCTCGCGCTTGAGTGTGTACGCGTTGTTGCGCCGGGTCTGCAGGATCGACCGGTCAGCCCGTGCGTACTGCCGGACGGTGATGTAGTGCGACTGGAGCATCGCGCGGAGCACCTCGTGGCGTCGCGCGCGGGCGAGACCCGGGGCCAGGAAGGGGTTGTACTGGGAAGGGGCCTGCGGAAGGCCGGCGAGCAGCGCCGCCTGGGCGAGATCGAGCTTGTCGGCAGGTTTGTCGAAGTACAGCTGCGAGGCTGCGCCGACGCCGACCGCCGTCTTGCCTCCGAGCGTGCCGTAGTCGACGTCGTTGAGGTAGTTGGTGAGGATCCAGCTCTTCGAGTGCTTGACCTCGAGCTCTTCCGCCAGCTTGGCCTCGATGATCTTGCGCTTCAGCGATCTGGTGTCGGCGAGCTGATAGGGCAGGTAGATGTTGCGAACGAGCTGCATGGTCAGCGTTGAGCCACCCTGAATCGCCCCGCCGCCGCCGAATACATCCCGCACGCCGGCGCGCAGGATGCCCTGGTAGTCGATGCCGCCGTGGTGGTAGAAGCGCCGATCCTCGATCGCGATCGTGGCGTTCTTCAGCACCCTTGGGATCTGTGCGTTCTGCACGTAGGTGCGAAGCACATCGGAGGAGATGTAGCCGAGCAGGCTGCCGTCGCTGGCGTACAGCTCCGACAGTTGCCCGGGGTCGCGCGGCTTGAGTTGGTTGATGTCCGGCGCGGAGTCCGCCACGTTGACCACCCATCCCGCCACGCCCGCCACGCCGAGAGCGATCCCGGCGACGCTGAGGGCCGCGGCCAGCACGAGGGCTCGTTTGATTGGAGCGCCGCGGTTGCGCTTGCGGCGGCGCTGTCTTTCGCGTCGACTCATAGTGATGGGCGGAGAAGCGGCGCGCGATCCCGGTCTCGGCGCCAAGGGGTGTCCTCGAGTGTAGCCACATGACTGGTTCGCCTCGCCGCTTGCGGCTCCTCCAAAAGATGCTTGGATGGCCCCGTGTCGCCCAGCCCTCCCAGGTCCGGCCGGCCGGGTGTCGGCGCGCTGCTGCTGGACGCCCTCGGCACGCTCGTCTCGCTCGAGCCGTTGGCCCCACGGCTGCGTGAGCAGCTGGCCATGCGCTTCGGGGTCGACGTGAGCGAGGCTCAGGCAGAGCAGGCGATCGCGGCCGAGATCTCCTTCTACCGGTTGCACCTCCAGCGGGGCAAGGATCCGGAGAGCCTGGCGCGGCTGCGCCGGGGCTGCGCACAGGTGCTGCTCGATGCCCTTCCCCCATCCGCCCCCCTAGGTCGCGTGGATCTTGAGCAGATGACCGCGGTATTGCTGGCCTCGCTCCAGTTCAGCGTGTTCGATGACGTCCGCCCCGCGCTGGCGGCCGCGCGCAGGAGCGGGCGGCGTTTGGTCGTCGTCTCCAACTGGGACGTGTCGCTGCACGAGGTGTTAGCGCGACTCGGTGTGGATGCGCTGGTGGACGGGATCCTTACCTCCGCCGAATTCGGCGAGCGGAAGCCGTCGCCATCGATCTTCTTGCGTGCGCTCGAGATCGCCGGCGTACCCGCCCCGAAGGCCCTGCACGTGGGTGACAGCCTGGAGGAGGATGTCGCCGGGGCGCGGGCCGCGGGCATCGAGGCGGTCCTGCTGGTGCGCCCCGGCTCACCGGTCCCGCGCGGGGTGCACGTGATCAGCAGCCTCCAGGAGCTGGAGCGAGGGCCCTAACCTCCACGGCCGATGCCGAGCATTCCGCCCCCTCCGCTCGCCCGCTCGGACCCTCCGCCCGGGTCCTGGCAGGCCGACGAGACGGCCTCCCCACCGTGGCGCCTATGGATGGCACCCGCCGCCGTCCTGCTCGGGCTCGCGCTGGGGCAGGTCGCAGTGATCATCGTGAACGCCATCGGGCAGAGCACCGGAGGCTCGAGCTTCACTCATCCCTCCCCGGCGGTCAGCCTCGTCTCCGATGCGTTGGCCGACCTGGCGTTCGTGGCCGCGGCGGTTTACCTGGCCGCGGTTGCTCGTCATGCCCGGCCGCGGGACTTCGGCTTCCGTCGCACCCGGGCATCGTCCGCCTTCGGGCTGGTCGTGGCCGGCGGGGTCAGCTACTACGCCCTGACCTGGGCCTACGCCGCACTGTTCAGCCTCCACAACAAGGACAAGCTTCCCAGTGAGCTCGGGGTAAGCAGCAGCACCGCCGCCCTGATCGGCGCCGCGGTGTTTGTGTGTGTGATCGCACCGATGGCCGAGGAATTCTTCTTCCGCGGCTTCCTCTTCGGAGTGCTGCGCCGCTGGCGGATCGTCCTGTTCGGTCGCGACGTCGGCACGCTGTTCGCAGCTGTCGTCGTCGGCATCCTGTTCGGCCTGGCACACCTCGGCTCGGCTTCGCCCGAGTACCTGGTTCCGCTCGGCTTCCTCGGCTTCGTCTTGTGCGTGGTCCGCTGGCGGACCAGTTCGCTGTATCCGTGCATGGCGCTGCACTCGTTCAACAACTCACTCGCCCTCGGCGTCAACCAGCTGGACTGGTCCGCGGGCGCGATCCTGGGCCTGATCGTCGGCTCGCTGTTGGTGATTGCGGTAATTACGCTGCCGCTGGCGGGTCCAGACGCACGCAGACTGCGTGCGAATTCGTGACTCGGGACGCTGCCCGTTTTACGGCATCTTTTCCGCGCTGCTCCACTCGGGCGCCGCTGACTGATTTACTCTGCCTTCATGTTCCGGATCGTCAGACATGCTCTTGCCCTATCCGCGGCCGCCGCCATGGTCTCCGCGGCAAGTGCCGCCGCAGCCACCACCACCGCGACTCCCACCGTCCCTCCGACGGCAGCTCGCGGATCGCTGACGCTGTTTCTCCACGATGCGTTCGTCGTCAGCCATCAGCCGGTCAGCGTGCCCCGGCGCGGCGTTCACGCCGACGGCGTCGTGCGCCCCTACGTCCCGGGACAGTGGGTCACGATCCGCGCGTTCCTGGGCCGCAGACTGATCAAGCGCGACCGCCTGAGGGTCAAGCCGTCGGCCAACCACACATTCGGCCGCTTCTCCGAGCGAATCGCCAGCCCCGGCACCGGGACGGTGACGGTGAAGGCCGCCCACGCTCGCACTGCCGAGCAGGCCGGCTTCGGGGACCAGCGCACCTTTTCAGCGCTGGATGAGCGGATCGGTTTCGGCTCCACGGGACGCTTCGTCGAACTCGTCCAGCAACGGCTCGCAGCCATGCATTTCTTCCTCCGGCGCTCGGGTGTTTACGACAGCGGCACCGGCCTGGCGATCGATGCCTATCACCGCCTGCTCGGCTGGGGACACGCGCAGACGCTGGATGGCGCCACGATCAGCAGGCTGCTCAACGGGACGGGTGCGTTCAGGATCCGCTACCCGCGCCACGGCCGCCACGCGGAGGGGAACCTCGGAAAGCAGCTGCTGGCGCTGGCCAACGGCTCCAAGATCGTCTACATCTTCCCGATCAGCTCCGGGAAGCCGTCCACGCCCACCGTGCTCGGCGACTTCCAGATATACCGCCGCAACCCGGGATACCTGCCCGACGGCATGTACTTCTCGAGCTTTTTCATCGGCGGTTACGCGATCCACGGCTATGACCCCGCGCCGGACTACCCGGCCAGCCACGGGTGCATGCGGCTGCCGATCGCCGATGCGATCACGGCCTACAACTGGCTCACCATCGGCAACTGGGTGGACGTCTATTACTAGTCGCGCTGGCCGCCGGGGCCCTGGTCCCGGCCGCCGGGGCGCGGCGCGGCGACGCGGTCAGCTCAGCCCGCGCGAGTACCGGGCCAGATAGCCGAGTCCGATCCCGTAGAGCAGCAGTGCCAGCATTGTTGGCACTGCCCGCAGGGTCCATTGGTTGCCCGATTGCACGATCGTGGCGAACGGGGATTCCAATGCCGTCGCGGCGCCGTCGATGAAGCGGCGTGGCTGGGAGGCGCGATGGGGGACGGCCGGGAGCGTGCCGGGCGTGACCGGCGTTCCGGCGGCCAGCTCGTTCTGCTGATGCTTCGAGGCGCCCGCGAGCTGGTCACGGGCAAACAGCGCGAATGACACCAGCACCAGCGCAGAGCAGGCGATTGCGATCGGCACCAAGATTCGATGAATCACGTGGGCCTACATCGGCCGCTGACGCGTCTAGCATGAGCCGCCGCGATGTCACTCGACGCTCAGGCGACCGCTCGGGAAGCGCTCCTCCAGGAGCTGCAGACCCATGCTCTGGTCATCGGCGACGTTGTCTTGACCAGCGGACGCACAGCGAAGTACCTCGTCGATGCCAAGCGCGCCATCCTGCGGCCGGCCGGGTTTCTGGCCTTGGCTGAGCTGGTGGCGGCACAGGCGCGGGAGTGGGGTGCCACCGCCGTCGGTGGGATGACCATGGGCGCGGACCCGATCGCCTGCGCGGCGCTGGCCGGCGGGGTGGACGTCAAGGCCTTCTTTGTCCGCAAAGAGACCAAGCAGCACGGGCTCGCCCGTCGCATCGAGGGGCCGTTGCTCGACCCCGGCGATCGGTGCATGCTCGTTGAGGACGTGGTCACGACCGGCGGTTCGACCGTTCGGGCACTGGAGGCGGTCCGCGGCGAGGGACATCAGATTTGCGGTGTGCTGGCGGTGTGCGACCGGCTGGCGGGCGGAGCGCAGGAGATCGAGCGAGCGGCCGGCGTCCCGTATGTGAGCCTGACGACGATCGACGAGGTGTATCCGGAGCGGCCCGACCGGGGCTGAGAGATGTTTCAGCGCACCGTTGTTCCCGCGTAGCGGGAAGAATCGTGCACAACTGCCCGGTCCGGGCCCAGCGCCGCCGCTCCGAGCGCGCGTCTACCGCGGCAGCGAGCGGCACTGCGGGGCGTGCTGATGCAGCGCCTGCACTCTCCATGACCCCTTCGACGTCGGGGTGAACAGCACGATCGGCCGCCCGCTCTGGATCGCCGGGCCGTACTTGAAGCCGATCTTGACCACGTTGATCCGCAGATTCCAGGCCAGGATCGTCTGCCACTCCAGGCGCGTCAGTGGTTCGCCGCACGAGCGAAAGCGACCCGGGCCGCCGAGCCGGCTAACGGTGGCGGTCAGAGAGTTGACCTGGTGGGTACGGGCTCGTTGGATGCGCAGGTCCTTGTGCTCTGTCCGCGCGCGGGACAGCGCACCTGGGACCAGCGCCGCGACGATCAGGACCACCACCGGGATCGCGGCCCACGAAGGCGCCCGCAGCACTGGCAGGCCCTCGGCCAGGAGTCGCCCCACGAGCACCCCCGCGACCACGACCATCACCGCAGCCGCCTCGAACATGTAACGCGGGAGCCCCGGCCAGCCGTGCAGTGCGAATGCGATCTCGACCACGACCCAGGCCAGCGCACCGGCCGCCAGGGCGATCGTGGACCGGTCCCGGCGCCAGATCGCCCAGCCGAGCGACGCGAGAGCCACGACCTCGAGCACCACCGTGTGCAGGGCGAGAAAACGCCCGATCGTCCCGAACACCTTGTTGTTGTGCAGCGCCCGGCCCGAGTGGAGGGCATTGGTTCCCGCGACGAAAGCGCTCCGGGAGCTCAGGGCGGGAATCCCGAACCACAACAGCAGGAGGACCGCGACGCCACCCACGATCAGCTTGCGCATCGATGGGATCGCTCGCCAGGTCCAGATCGAGTACAGACCGAGGAAGGGCCATACCTCGGGCCGTCCGAGCGAGGCGAGGGCACCGAGCACGAATGCCGAGCGCGGGCGCCGGGACAGGTGGCAGTCGATCGCGGCCAGGCAGAGGGCGACGATCATCGGATCGGACTGGGCGCTGAGGACGTAGTGCGAGTAGTCCTGGATTCCGAGCAGCGCGAAACCCGCGAAGGCGCCGGCGATCAGGCCCGCGTAGCGCCGATCCGCCGGGGCGGCGGTGAGTCTGTAGGAGATCCGGGCCGCAAACACGACGCCGCTGAGCGACACCGCGACCGAGGTGAACATCCACAGCCAGAGCTGGTAATGGCCGGCCAGCGCGTATGGCACGGTGAATAAATAGGGCAGCGGCTTCCATGATGGGGCGGCGTTCGTGTCCAGCGAGCCCACGACCGTCTGATGACCCCACACGAGCCAGCCGTAGGGATCGAAGCCCGGTCGCGTGCGAGCCCAAACCACCAGCGCGACGGAGAACACCGCGACGCCGGCGAGCGCCCACAGCAACGAGTGGGACTGGAGCCCCGCGGGCGACCGGCGCTGAGGCGACCGAGAACCCTCCGCCGGGGCGGTCGCTGGGGTGGAGGGCTGTTCGATTGTGTGGGGCGCCACGGTCGGCCGCCGACGGTATCAGCGACTAGTTCAGCGACGGATCAGAGGATCGGCACACGTACGTAGTGAGCCAGCACGCCGTTGGGGTGGCGACGGTTGTAAATAAAACTCTTCTTCAGTGCCGCGCATGACGCGCGCTTGTTCGCGGCAACGTGCCACGGGAGCACTGACCAGCCGCTGTGCAGGGGCTCGAAGAAAACGCTGGGGTTGCGCTGCTTGAGCTCGAACTTGGGCCGGTGCCCGACCACGCCATCGTTGAGGTTGGTGTACCAGGCGAGGATGCTCACGTACTCGACGGTGGTCACCGGGTGTCCGCAGTAGCGCACACGCTGCTGGCCGCCGACAGCGTTGAGCGTGGCTGCCAGCCGGCCGATCACGGTCGTGCGATCTCGCTCGTGCGCGATGTCCTGGTGCTCCTTGCGCGCGCGGCTGATCGCCCCCGGAACGAGACTCGCCACGATCAGCCCGACGACGAGCATCCCCGTCCAGCCCGGAACTCGGTGGCGGCGGAGCTTTGGCGCCTCCTGCAGGATCCAGCCGATGCCCACTCCGGCCAGCACGATCGTCACTCCCGCCGGCTCGAACAGATAGCGCGGGACCCCAGGCCACCCGTGCAGCACGAACGCGAGCTCGACGATCAGCCAGCCGACAGCCCCGCCGGCGATGATCAGCAGGGTCCAGTTCCGGCGCCACCAGGCGACGCCGATCGTCAGCAGGGCGAGTAAGTGCACCGGCAGGTACTGGAGGGCGGTGAACCGGTGGAAGGTGCCGATGATCTTGTTCTGGTGCAGCTCCCGCGGTGAACGCAGGGCGAGCTGACCGGCGACGAAGGGACGGCCGTTGGTGATCGTCGGGATCCCGAACCACAACGCCGGGATCAGCACGAGGCCTCCAACCACCAGCCAGCGCATCGACGGGAACCTGCGCCACAGCCAGATTCCGTACAGGCCGATCCACGGCCACACCTCAGGACGTCCGAGCGCGGCGAGAACGCCCAGCGCCAACGCCCATCGGTGGCGCCCGGCGAGGTGACAGTCGGCCGCCGCCAGGCAGAAGGTCACGATCATCGGATCGGACTGGACGCTCAGTAGATAGTGGAAGTAGTCCTCGATCCCGAGCAGGCAGGCCCCGGCGAACAACCCTGCGACGAGGGCAGCCCTGTGCTCGACGCCGGCCAGGCGTGAGAGCCGGTAGGAGAGGCGACCGGCGAAGATCGAGCCGGCGAGCGCGATCGCCACGCTCGTGGTCATCCACATCCAGAGCGAAATGTTGTGACCGAACAGCGAGAACGGAGCGTCGAACAGCCAGGTGAGCGGCTTCCAGGACGGTGCGCCGCCGAGATCCAGGCTCAGATGCAGCGTCTGATAGCCCCAGATCAGCCATCCGTAAGGGTCGTAGCCGGGCCGTGTCCCCGCCCAGCTGACCAGCGCGAACGAGATCAGCACAAGGCATGCGGAACCGATCCACCACGGATGTCGGCGGATTGGCGCGGGGATCCGCGCGCGTCGTTGAGGCGGCAGTTCGGAGACCGTAGGCTCTGGAACCGCAGCTGCTTCCAGCGTGGTCTCAGACACGAGAACGAAAGAAAGTATCAGGGGCGTTTAAAGGGAAGCTGCTGCCGACGCCCCCGGCAGGAATCGAACCTGCATCCCGCGCTTAGGAGGCGCGTGCTCTATCCATTGAGCTACGAGGGCTGGGGCTCGGCGCGACCCGACCGCCTGGCAGGCGGCGCTGCCAGAGGTTATCCAGGCCGTCCAGCTTCGTTGTCCGCCCGTTAACTCGGCGTGACAAGCGTTGAGCAGTCCTTTATTTTCCGGCTGGTGGAGCAGGGACCCTGGCCCCGGCGCGGAAATAGGTTGATCAGCCCATGAGCGTAGGCACACCAGAGTTCCTGCTCGAGGGCCAGTACGTGGCGGAAGCGGAAACCGGCGCCGTCGCCGAGATCGCCGCGCGGTCGCCGACCCAGCTGTTCGCGCGGCGGTTCCGGGGAGATCCCGTGGCGATCGTCTCGTTCGGATTCATCGCCGCCCTGATCCTGGCGGCGATCTTCGCGCCGCTGATCGTGAAGCTGGTCGGCGCGCCCGGACCGAACGTTCAGAACACCCTCGCGCTCAATCAGCAATTCGGGACCCCCACCGGCCCCAGCTCCGGAGCCCTGGGTCCGTTCATCGTCCTGGGGATCGGCGCCGCTGTGGCGCTGGGCTGCCTGGCGCTTCCGTGGGCGCTCGCGCGCCGGCGGATTGCACCGGCGATCGGCACGATCGCGCTGATCGCGGCGATCGTCCTGGCCGCCTCGAACTGGCCGAACGCCCACCATCTGTTCGGAGTGGATCCGCTCGGCCGCGATGTCTTCGCGCGGGTGCTGTACGGCGCGCGGGTGTCGATGGAGGTGGCGCTGATCGCAACCGGGATCTCGATGCTGATCGGCGTGGTCGCCGGCATGGTCGCCGGCTACTACCGGGGTGGGGTCGACACCGTCATCTCGCGGACGGTCGACGTGCTGCTGGCGTTCCCGATCCTGCTGCTGGCGCTCGGCCTCGCGGCCGCCTGCTCCAACGCAGCCGGATGCGTGGGTGGGCTGATCAAACCCGGCCTCACGAACGTGATCTTCGTGATCGCCTTCGTCAACTGGACCTACATCGCGCGGATCGTCCGCGGGCAGGTTCTCTCGCTGCGGGAGAAGGAGTTCGTCGAAGCGGCGCGTTCGCTGGGGGCGTCGAACCGGCGGATCATCTTCAAGGAGCTCCTGCCCAACCTGGTGGTGCCGATCATCGTCTACTCGACCCTGATCATTCCGCAGAACATCCTCTTCGAAGCGGCGCTCTCGTTCCTCGGCGTCGGCGTCCAACCGCCCCAGGCGAGCTGGGGAGCAATGCTGGCCGACGCAACGTCGATCTCCGGCAGCGCGTGGTGGTACATGGTATTCCCGGGGGCAGCGCTGCTGCTGACCGTCCTCGCGTTCAACCTCGTCGGGGACGGGTTGCAGGATGCTCTGCACCCCAAGGGCAGGAACTGATCAGCAGTATTAACGGAGGAGGAAAAACATGGACACAACAACAGAAAGGGCATCCATGCGCAGGTTGCTGAGGTCGTTGGCGCTCACCGCCTTGGTCGGTGCGGCGATTGTGATCGCGGGCTGCGGAAGCAGCTCGAGCAGCTCGAGCAGCTCGAGCGGCAGCAGCGGTACCGGCGCGTCGTCCAGCGCCGGGGCCAAGAACGGAGGGGCGGTCACGATCTTGGAGACCGCCGGCGGAGTCGACAGCCTCGACCCGGGCTACTGGTACTACCAGACCGACTACACCGATCTCTACCAGACCACCCAGCGCGCCCTCTACGGCTTCAGGCCGCAGGACACGAGCCCGCAGCCGGACCTTGCCACCGCACAGCCGACACAGGCTGACGGCGGTAAGACCCTGACCTTCCACATCCGCGCCGGCGTGCATTACAGCGCTCCGCTGGCGAGCCGCACGGTCGCCGCCGCGGACATCAAGTACGGCATGGAGCGGTGCTTTGCGGCGAGCGTCGGCAACGGCTACGCGTTCACGTACTTCGGCGACATCGTCGGAGCGCCGTCGAAGCCGTCCACCGGTGTCTCGAACATCTCCGGGATCCAGGCTCCGAACCCGACCACGCTGGTGATCAAGACCAAGGTCCCGGTAGGCGTCCTCGCCGTTCCCAACGCCCTGGCCCTTCCGTGCACCGTCCCAGTGCCCCAGGACTATGCGGCCAAGTACGACAAGGGCACCCAGTCGACCTACGGCATGCACCAGGTGTTCACCGGCCCGTACATGATCAAGGGAGCCGGCGCCGGCACGATTCCAAGCTCCGGGTATCAGACCGCCAAGCTGCTCGCGCTCGTCCGCAACCCCAGCTGGCAGCGAGCCACGGACCCGATCCGGCCGGCGCACTTCGACTCGATCACGTTCAAGGGCGGTAACGACGTCACGGTCGCCAGCCGTCAGACCCTGAGCGGCCAGAGCATGATGAGCGGGGACTTCGCCGCTCCTCCCACGGCAATCCTCCAGCAGGGGCTGAGCACCAAGAAGAGCCAGTTCCAGATTGCGCCGAGCGGCGGCAATCGGTACATCGCGCTGAACAGTACGGTCAAGCCGCTCAACAACCTCAACTTCCGCCGCGCGATCGCGGCGGTGATCGATCGTAACGCGCTGCGGCTGACCCGCGGCGGCGCCGCGGTCGGCACTGTGGCCACGCATTTCATCCCCCCGCAGATGCCCGGCTTCGCCCAAGCGGGAGGAGTCGCCGGCGACCCCGCCAACGACTTCTACGCCAATCCCAACGGCAATGTCACGCTGGCGGAGTCGTACATGAAGAAGGCCGGCTATCCGAGCGGCAAGTACACCGGGCCGCCGCTGCTGACGATCGCCGACAACCAGCCGCCGGCGTCGAACACGGCGCAGGCGGTGCAGTCACAGCTGGCCCAGATCGGGATCAACCTGACGTTCCGCGAGGTCCCGCATGCCACGATGCTGACCAAGTACTGCGAGGTCCCGAAGGCGATGGTGGCGATCTGCCCCACGGTCGGTTGGGGCAAGGACTTCTTCGACTCGCAGAGCATGATCACGCCGGTCTTCTACGGACCGAACATCGTTCCGTCGGGCAACACGAACATGTCCCAGGCCAACGACCCGGCGCTCAACAAGCAGATGCAGGCGGCGGCACAGATCATCGATCCGACCGCCCGCGCCGACGCCTGGGCGAAGCTGGACAAGGAGATCACCAGCCAGGTGTACGTCATCACCTGGCTGTGGGACAACGAGGTCCAGTTCGCCTCCTCCAACGTCCACGGCGTCATCTGGCCGTTCAACGGAGAAGACTGGGATCTCACGGCGAGCTCGCTGAAGTAAGGCTCCCCGGGATCACAGAGACGACAGCTGAGGCCCCGCCGCCCAATCGCGGCGGGGCCGCGGCGAACACAGACTCCAGAACAACATGGGCAAGTACATAATCCGCCGACTGCTGTGGGTGGTCGTGCTCCTGTTCCTGGTGACCCTGCTCACGTTCGTGGTCTTCTACCTGCTGCCGTCGGCCGATCCCGCTCAGCTGCGGGCGGGACGGCAGCCGAACCCGGCGCTGGTGGCGCAGATCCGCCACAACCTCGGGCTCGACAAGCCCTGGTACACGCAGTACTTCCGCTACATGAAGGCGCTCGTGCTGCATTTCGACTTCGGCTACAGCTATCAGAGCAACGTCGCGGTGAGGAGCCTGATCTTCGACCGGCTCCCGGCCACGATCTCGCTGACCGTCGGCGCCGCTGTCGTGTGGCTGATCATCGGGCTTTCGGTGGGCACGCTGTCAGCGGTCCGCCGCCGGTCGCTGTTCGACCGGGCGGCGATGGGCACGGCGCTGGTGGCGATCTCCGCGCCGGTGTATTGGCTGGGCCTGATCAGCCTGTTCCTGTTCGCCAACGACATCGGCAGGTTCAAGATCTTTCCGGGCGCCGGCAGCTACGAGCCGATCAGCCAGAACCCCGGCAAGTGGTTTACGTCGCTGATCCTGCCCTGGCTAGTGCTGGCAGCATCGTTCGCGGCGGTCTACGCGCGGCTGCTGCGCGCGAACCTGATCGAGGCGATGTCCGAGGACTACATCCGCACCGCCCGGGCGAAGGGTCTGCCCGAGCGGACGGTGATCTTCCGCCACGGCATCCGCTCTGCGATCACCCCGATCGTGACCGCGGCCGGGCTCGACGTCGGGGTGCTGTTGGGCGGGGCGATCCTGACCGAGACCGTATTCAACATCCCTGGAATCGGGCGGTTGGCCTATGACTCGATCCTCGCCGGCGATCTGCCGATGATCCAGGGGACGGTGCTGATCGGAGCCTTCTTCATCGTGATTGCGAACCTCGTCGTCGACATCGCGTACGCCTACATCGACCCCCGAGTGCGGTACTCGTGAGCGCCCTGCTGGAGGTGGAGGATCTGCGCGTCGAGTTCGTTACCGATGACGGGATCGTGCACGCAGTCGATGGCGTCTCCTATTCCGTGGACGCCGGGACGACCCTCGGCATCGTCGGCGAGTCCGGCTCGGGCAAGACCGTCACCTCGCTGACGACGATGGGCCTGACCCGGAGCCGTTCCACTCGGGTCTCCGGCCGGATCATGTTCGATGGGCGAGAGCTGCTGTCGATCCCGGCCGAGGAGATGCGCAAGATCCGCGGGAACGAGATCGCGATGATCTTCCAGGATCCGCTGTCCTCGCTGCACCCGTTCTACAAGGTCGGTTACCAGCTCTCGGAAACGATTCGGGCGCACCGAAGCGTGAGCAAGGCCGCGGTCCGCGACCGGGTGGTGGAGCTGCTCGAGCTGGTGGGGATCCCCGACCCGCACCGTCGCGTGGCCCAGTCCCCGCATGAGTTCTCCGGTGGCATGCGACAGCGGGCGATGATTGCGATGGCGCTGGCCAACGAGCCGAAGCTGCTGATCGCCGACGAGCCGACCACCGCGCTCGACGTCACCGTCCAGGCGCAGATCCTCGCGCTGCTGGAAGATCTGCAGCAGCGCCTCGGCATGGCGATCGTGATCATCACCCACGACCTCGGCGTGGTGGCCGAGATCGCCGACGAGATCGCGGTGATGTATGCGGGCCGGATCGTCGAGCACGCGTCCACCGACCGGATCTTCGCCTCGCCACAGCATCCGTACACGTGGGGGCTGCTGAAGTCGATCCCGCGGCTGGACACCCCTCGCAGTCAGGAGCTGGTCCCGATCGCCGGGCGTCCACCGAGCCTGATCAACCGTCCCTCCGGGTGCCACTTCCACCCGCGCTGCCCCTATGTGCTGCCCACTCACCAGCGGATCGATCCCCAGCGGCTTCCGGTTCCCGGCCACGGCGGCCACGAGGTCGCGTGTCTGCTCGAACCGGCGGTGCGAGCGCAGATCTGGGCGGGCCTGCAGGCGGGCGAGGAGCCCCTCGCCATGCGCCGTCTGATCGATCCGCCGGGCGGCGCGCCCGTGGCTGGTCCCTCGGGGACGAGCGCTCAGGCGGCGGGAGAGGCGGGAACGTGACCGGCGCTGCCGGGACCCCGCTGGTCGAGGTCAAGGACCTGGTCAAGCATTTCCCGATCGCCAGCGGGATCATCTTCCAGCGGAGCGTCGGCGCCGTCAATGCGTTCGACGGCCTCTCGTTCGACGTGATGCGCGGCGAGACGCTCGGGATCGTCGGCGAGACGGGCTGCGGCAAGAGCACCACCGCCAGGTTGTTGGTGCGGCTGCTCGATCCGACCTCCGGCCAGATCATGTTCGAGGGCGAGGACATCGCCGGCCGCCGGAAGGCCGAGCTGAAGGCGCTGCGCCGGGAGATGCAGATGATCTTCCAGGATCCGTATTCCTCGCTCAACCCCCGCAAGACGGTCGGCTCGATCATCGCCGAGCCGTTCGTGATCCACGGGATGCTCACCGGCGAGAGCGAGCGCAAGCAGCGAGTGCAGGAGCTGATGGACCGCGTCGGCCTGAACCCCGAGCACTACAACCGTTATCCCCACGAGTTCTCCGGCGGTCAGCGCCAGCGGATCGGCGTGGCCCGGGCGATCGCGCTCGAGCCGAAGCTGCTGGTGGCCGACGAGCCAGTCTCCGCGCTCGACGTCTCGATCCAGGCCCAGGTGCTGAACCTGCTCCGTGGCCTCCAGCGCGAGATGGGACTGACGCTGGTGTTCATCGCGCACGACCTCTCGGTAGTCCGGCACATGTGCGATCGCGTCGCCGTCATGTATCTGGGCAAGATCGTCGAGCTGGCGCCGAGTGACTCGCTATACGGGTTCCCCCGTCACCCCTACACCGGGGCGCTGCTCTCAGCGGTTCCGGTACCGGATCCCGCCGGCGGCCGGCGCGAGCGTCAGCTGCTCTCCGGCGACGTGCCGAGTCCGGCCAACCCGCCCAGCGCGTGCCGCTTCCACACGCGCTGCCCCAAGGCGCAGCCCCGGTGCTCGGAGACCGAGCCGCCGCTGGAGGACAAGCACGGCGGCAATTTGGCCGCCTGCCACTACCCGCTGACCGAGGAGGAGGTCCGGACCCAGCTGCCGGTGGCGCTGAGCCGGGGCGCCGGCGTGTAGCCCCGCACCAAGAACCCGCCCCTACTCCGAGCCGGCGTCCTCCGCGTCCTCGCGGTCGCCGTCCTCCTCATCGACGTACAGCGACTCAACCGCGAGCTCGTCTCCGCGCTTGCCCCAGAGCTTCACCTCGAGGTAGTCGCCGCGGTAGTTATCCGGCGCGATCAGCGTGAACCGCTCATCAACGAGGTGGCATTGGTCGACCGCCAAGTTCGCCAGCTCGGCCGTGACCGTCGTGCCGCCAGCCATCAGGGGGACGCCCCAGACCAGCGTCATGTCGGCGGTCTTGCCCTCCTCGCCGCGCCAGACGGCGATCACATCATCGTTGAGATCCAGCTTCCAGTCCGGGTTCTGCTCGGCCAACTCGGAGGTGTAGTCCGCGCGGGCCTCGAAGTTGCCAGGACCACCCGAGCCCTCAGTGAACGAGACGAACCCAAACAGCTCGAAGTTCTCGGTGGTCCGGGCCACTGCAGGGATGTACGTGCGCCCGGCGTACGAACGATCCGGGAACCAGGCCACGTCGCCCGCCTCGCCGATCTCCTCACCGGCGGTCTCGATCTCGCGGCAGGCGCTGAGGAAATACTCACGCAGCGTGTCGGCCCAGCGGCCGTAGGGAATTCCCTCCTGCGGCGGCTCGGCCGCGAAGCTGATGACGAATCGATCGGTCGGCGGCATCGGCGTGGGAGCCTAGCGGCGCGCGGGCGCGGCCGCGCCCTAGAACGCCCCGCGCCGGCTGAACACCGCCGGAATCGTCTTCAGCAAGATCGATAGATCCAGGAACATCGACCAGCGCTCCAGGTACAGGAAGTCCAGCCGGACGAGGTCGTCGAAGTCAAGCTCCGAGCGTCCGGACACCTGCCACAGGCCGGTGATGCCGGGCAGCACGAGGTAGCGCTTCTTGTGCCACTCCTCGAGCCGCTCGAAGTCACGCATCGGCAGCGGTCGCGGCCCGACGAGCGACATCTCACCTCGGATGACGTTGACGAGCTGCGGCAGCTCATCGAGCGAGAAGCGACGCAGGACCCGGCCGATCCTGGTCAGACGCGGGTCGTGACGGATCTTGAACAGTGCTCCCGACTTCTCGTTCAGCGGCTCGAGGTCGGCCTGGATCTGGTCCGCGTGCTCGCGCATGGTGCGGAACTTGAAACAGGAGAACGGCCTCCCGGCCATCCCCGGCCGAACGGAGCGGTAGATCACCGGGCCGCGCGAGCTCAGCTTCACCGACAGGGCGATCGCCAGCAGCATCGGCGAGAACACGATCAGCCCGATCGTCGAGAGGACCAGATCGAAGGTCCGCTTGAGGGCGTAGTCGATTCCCTCGAACACCGGAGGGCGCAGCGTGAACAGCGGCACGGTCTGGCCGGGTACGAACTCCGCGCGATCAATCAGGATCTCCATCGTCGATGGCGCGACATGAACGGTGACGCCCCGGCGGTGACAGAGGTCGACCAACTCCACGGCCGACTCCTGGGGGAAGTCCGGGTCGGCGATGATCACCTCCTGAACCCGCTCGATGGCGAGGATCTCGGA
>JBPCMW010000074.1:0-21084 GCA_051001875.1 Solirubrobacteraceae bacterium
GCCCCGGGTCCGTCGTCCTCCGCAGCGCCGACTTTCTCCGGACCGGCCCTCGGCCCTTCGGGAGGCTGGGCGATCCCCTACGCGATCGTCCTGTGTGAGTCCGGTGGCCAGAACCTCCCGCCCAACAGCGCCGGAGCCTCGGGCTACTACCAGATCCTGCCGAGCACCTAGAAGCTCTCCGGCGGGAGCGGACCGGCCGCCTATCTGGCCGGCAAGTCCGAGCCGGACGCCGTCGCCTCACGGATCTGGAACGGGGGCGCCGGCGCATCGCAGTGGATCTGCGCCGGGATCGTCGGGATTCACTAGGCGCTTGCCGGGGCTCACGGGCTCGCCGTGCGAACCTGGGGGTAGCGACGTGGTGGCTATCGGTCCTCGTATGCGGTGCTCAGAGCAACCACGTCGCGCTCGGGCGGGCCGAGCCGGCCCGGCCGCAACCTGGGGACCAGGCTCAGGCCGTGCGCCAGTCCGGCGTCGTAGCGAATCGCCGGTGGCGGGTGGAGACGGTCAGCTGGTCGAAGTGGGCCAGCGCCTGACCTGATCCGAACGCCACACACGTCAGCGGGGAGTCGGCACGGAACACGGGCATACCCGTCTCGGCGGCGACGAGCTCCGGGAGGCCCCGGATCAGGGTTCCCCCGCCGGCGAGCAGAATTCCGTCCCGGGCCATATCGCTGGCCAGCTCGGGAGGCGTCTCTTCAAGCGTGTCCCGGATGCCCTGGAGGATGTCCTGCACCGGGGCTCGGATTGCGCTGCGCACCTCTTCGCTGCGGAGCTGCACGGCGGTGGGCAGGCCGGTGATCAGATGCCGGCCCCGTACTTCGACGGTCTCCTCGGTGGGCAGCGGCACGACCGAGCCGATCGCGATCTTGATGGATTCGGCGGTCCGCGAGCCGATCGCCAGCTGGTACGCGCTGCGCAGGTAGTGGGAGATCGCCTCGTCCATCTCGTATCCGCCGACGCGCACCGAGCGCGAGATGACGATGCTGCCCAGCGAGATCACCGCCATCTCGCTGGTGCCGCCGCCGACGTCGACCACCATCCGGCCGATCGGTTCCTCGATCGCGATGCCCGCCCCGATCGCCGCCGCGATCGGCTCCTCGATCAGATGCACCCGTCGCGCGCCCGCGGCCAGCGAGGCCTCCTCGACCGCGCGCTTCTCGACCTCGGTCACACCCGATGGCGCACACACGATCAGGCGCGGGTGAGCCATCCGGCGGCTGAGCACCTTGCGGATGAAGTACCTGAGCATCTCCTCGGTCACCTCGAAGTCGGCGATCACGCCGTGGCGTAGAGGGCGCATGGCGGAGATCGTCGCGGGGGTGCGGCCGATCATCCGCTCGGCCTCGGCGCCGACCGCGTGAACCTCGCCGGTGTCGACGTCCGAGGCGACGACCGAAGGCTCAGAGACGACGATCCCGCGGCCGGCGACGTAGACCAGAGTGTTCGCCGTACCGAGATCGATCGCCATGTCGTTGACGCCCATGCTCGGCGTCAGATGCAGGCGAGATGTGTCGCGGCGCGAGCCGTCTCGGCGGAAGCCCATCCGACAAGAGTGTCAGAAGCGGCCGTTTGGCGGCGCGAGCGGGGATTTTGCCCCTACCCCAGCGCCAGCAGCACCTCAGTGAACCCTACCGCTCGCCGGGCAGCTTGCGCGGATACTGCGAGACCGGCTGCGTGATGTCCAGCGCGGTGCCGACGATGCGGTTCTGCTCGAGCGAGTGGGCGATCGGATAGCCCTCCCCCGACGCGGCGCGCTCCTGGCGGCCGATGTAGCCGAAGTCCAGGTGCTCGGGCAGGATCTGCAGCAGCCGCGGCGACATAAAGGCGCGCGCGCCCATGTTCCGCGGTTCCTCCTGCGCCCACACGACCTCCCGCAGCTTCGGGAAATTCTCGACCAGGTCCAGCACCTCGCCCTGGGGGAACGGGTACATCAGCTCCATCCGTGCGATGGCGATCTTCGACGCGGCCGTGCGATCGGCGTGCCCGACGAGGTCGTAGTAGACCTTGCCGCTGCACAGGATCAGCCGCTCGATGCCCTGCGGGTCGATGTCCGGCTCGGGCAACACGGGCTGGAAGCGGCCCTCAGCCAGTTCGCTGAGGTGGCTTGTCGCCTGAGGCAGGCGCAGCAGCGACTTGGGAGTCATCACGACCAGCGGCCGCTGCTTGGCGATCCGCGCCTGGCGGCGGAGAAGATGGAAGTACTGCGCCGGCGTGGTGGGGTTGGCGACGCGGATGTTCCCCTCGGCGGCCAGCTGAAGGAAGCGCTCGAGCCGGGCCGAGGAGTGCTCGGGCCCCGAGCCCTCGTAGCCATGCGGGAGCAGCAGGGTCAGGCGCGAGGTCTGGCCCCACTTGGCCATGCCCGAGACGATGAACTGGTCGATGATCACCTGGGCGCCGTTGACGAAGTCGCCGAACTGCGCCTCCCACAGAACCAGCGTCTCCGGCCCCTCCTGCGAATAGCCGTACTCGAAGCCGAGGCAGGCCATCTCCGAGAGCGGGCTGTTGTGCAGCTCCATCGGCGCCAGCGACCCCGGCAGGTGCTGCATCGAGCAGTGCTGCTGGCCGGTCTTGGGATCGTGGAGCACCAGGTGGCGCTGGGAGAACGTGCCGCGCTGGGCGTCCTGGCCGGTCAGCCGAATCGGGATTCCCTCGGTCAGCAGCGAGGCGAAGGCGAGCGACTCGGCGTGCGCCCACACGATCCCGCCCGCGTCGCCGAGCGCCTCGCGTCGCTGCTCGAGCTGCTTGACCAGCTTCGGATGGACCGTGAAGCCGTCCGGCACCGACAGCAGCTCCTCGCCGAGCACGTGAAGCCGCTCGGCCGACACGGCCGTCTTGACCTCCGGCGAGGGGGTGCGGTCGAGCTGGTACTCGCCGGTGGCGTGCTCGACTTCCCGCGCAGCCGCGATCCGCGCCTTGAGCGTCTGGTGGCGCTCGGTCAGCAGCGCCCAGACCTCATCGGTCATCTCGTTCGATTCCTGCTCGCTCACCACCCCCTGCTCGATCAGCTGCTTGGCGAACAGCTCGCGCGTGGGCGGGTGCTTCTTGATCACCTGGTACATCTCGGGCTGGGTGTAGGCCGGCTCGTCGGCCTCGTTGTGGCCGAAGCGGCGGTAGCCGATCAGGTCGATCAGCACGTCGTGGCCGAACTCCTGCCGGAAGGCGAAGGCCAGTCGCACCGCTGATACACATGCCGCTACGTCATCGGCGTTGACATGGATGATCGGCACGTCGAAGCCCTTGGCCAGATCCGAGGCCCACGTGGTGGAGCGCGCGTCGTCGGGATCGGTGGTGAAGCCGACCTGGTTGTTCTGGATCAGGTGAACCGTGCCGCCGACCGTGTAGCCGTCGAGCGCCTGTAGGTTCAGCGTCTCGGCGACCACCCCCTGGCCGGGGAACGCCGCATCTCCGTGCAGGATCACCGGCACCGCGGCATTGGTGTCGCGATGGGCATGCGGGCCCTGGCGTGTCGTCTGCGCGGCGCGGGTGGCCCCGGCAGCGACCGGTGCCACGAACTCCAGGTGCGAGGGATTCGACTCCAGGCGGACGATGATCGAGTCGCCGTCGCCGAGCTGGTAGGAGCCCTGCGCGCCATGGTGGTATTTGACGTCGCCGGTCCCACCCTGCGGGATCGTGGTGATCGGCTCAAGTGTCGAGGCGCCCTCGAACTCGGCGAAGATCGTGTCGTAGGGCCGACCCAGGTTATGCGCGAGCACGCTGAGCCGGCCGCGGTGGGCCATCCCGATCACGACCTCGCGCGCGCCGCGGGTGGCCGAGAGCTGGATCAGCTCGTCGAGCATCGGCACCGTCATGTCGAGCCCCTCGATCGAGAACTGCTTCTGGCCCAGGTATGCCTTGTGCAGAAAGCGCTCGAAAGCGTCCACCTCGGTCAGCCGCTTGAGCAGCGTCTTGTTCTCATCGTTGGTCAGCGGCTTGCGGAACTGACCGGATTCGATCGCCTCGCGCAGCCACAGCCGCTGACGATGCGAGGAGATGTGCTCGATCTCGTAGGCGATCGGGCCGCAGTAGGTCTCGCGCAGGTGGGGCAGCGCATCGGCCAGCGTCGCGCCCGGAACGTACATGCGCAGAATCCGCGCGGGGATCTTTGCCATCAGCTCCGGTGTGAGGGAGAGCGGCTCGGGATCGAGGGCCGGATCGCCCGCGGGCTCCCGGCCGAGCGGATCGAGCCGGGCGGCCAGGTGACCGTGGGTGCGGTGCGCCTTGAGCAGCGAGGACGCGGCCTGCACGGCCTGCAGCAGCTCCTCGTCGGGTTCGGTCACCGCGGCCGGCGAGGCGGCCGGCGGCGGAGCTGTGGCTGCCGTGGCGGCGGCCGCGGCCGCCGGGGCGGGCGGCGGCGGGAGCTCGGGCAGCTCGACGCCGAGATCGGCGAACACGTGCTCGTAGAAGTTGTCCTCGCCCTGCAGGTAGGCCTCGATCCGCTGCAGGAAGCGGCCGGATTCGGCGCCCTGGATGATCCGGTGGTCGTAGGTGGAGGTCATCGTCATGACCTTGTCCGCGCCGATCATGGGACCGACGTTGCCGAGCCCGACGGGGTAGGCGATCGAGCCGGTGGCGACGATCGTGCCCTGCCCATTCATCAGCCGCGGGACCGAGGCGACGGTGCCGATCCCGCCGGGATTGGTCAGCGAGACGTTGCCGCCGGTGAGGTCATCGGCGGTCAGCGTATTCGTGCGGGCCTTCTCGACCAGGGCGTTGTAGGCATCGAGGAACTCGACAAACGACATTCGCCCCGCATCGCGGATCACCGGAACCATCAGCGTGCGGGAGCCGTCCTTCTTCTCGACGTCGACCGCGAGTCCGAGGTTGACCGCCCCGTCATCCACGCGGCTGGGCTTCCCGTCGATCTCCGCGAAGTGGTGGGCCATGACCGGCATGTCGTCGGTGGCCACGCGGGCGATCGCATAGGCGATCAGGTGGGTGAACGAGACCTTCCGGCCGGCATTCTTGAGCTGCTTGCGGCGGGCGTCGAGCGCCGTGACCGCGATCGTGCGGAACGAGGTCGCGGTCGGGATCGACAGGCTCTGATCCATGTAGCGAGCGAGGGCCGCAGCGCCGCCCTTGAGTACCTGAGCGCCTGCGGCGGCCGGTGCCGTTTGGGGTGGGGCGGCCTTGCTGGAACCTGCCGAGGCTGCCGTGGCTCCATTGCCCTTGGACGCGAGCACGTCGGCCTTCCTGATGCGTCCACCCCGGGCGCTGCCCTGAACGCCGGAGAGGTCGACGCCCTCGGCGGCCGCGACCCGCTGGGCGATGGGTGAGGCGTTGGCGCCGTTGCCGGTCGTGGGTACCCCGCCCTGGGCCGGCGATCCGGCCGGCGCGGAAGCTGATGGCGTCGGTGCGGGAGCCGAGGCCGCCGCGCCAGTCCCCCCGACGCCCGCGGTCATGCGCGCAATCACCTGCCCGACTGTCACCGTCTCCCCCTCCTCGGCCAAGATCTCGGTGATCGTGCCGTCCGCGGGGGCGGGAAGCTCCATGTCGACCTTGTCGGTCGAGATCTCGACCACGGTGTCGCCGTCCGTGACCGTGTCGCCGACCTTGATCGACCACTCCAGGATCGTTCCCTCGGTCACCGACTCGCCGCCGGTGGGGGTGACGATGTCGATCGCCTGGCCGGTGGCAGCATCGGCAGCAGCGAGCCCCTCGGCCTCAGTCGCGGCACCCGCTGCCGCCTCCTGCGGCGTGACCGGCGGTGACTCTCCCGACACGGGAGTGGATTCGGCCGCGACGACCGGCTCCCGCGCGTTCGCGGCGGCGCCATTGCCGTTGCCCGGGGCAATCTCGGCCAGCAGGTCGCCGACGGCAACAGTGTCTCCCTGTGCGGCGTGGATCCGGACGATCGTCCCGGCGGCGGGCGAGGGAACTTCCGCGTCGATCTTGTCGGTGGAGATCTCGACCAGCGTCTCGTCGACGTCGACCGAGTCACCCTCCTGCTTGTGCCATTCGAGCACCGTGCCCTCGGCCACGGAATCACCCATCGCCGGCATCACGACCTGGATAGTGCTCGCGTCGACCGCCATTTCGTTCAACTGTAACGCGTGCGAATCCGCACAGATGGGTCCGCTTCGTCGTCGCGTCGGCGCTCAGCCACGACGAAGGCGATGGAGCCCGCGAACGGCCCGAGGCCCCCCAGCACGGCGACGGTCACGGCAACCCAGAACGGAATGATCCGCAGGCGGGCGGCGGCGATGCAGACCAGCGCCATCGCGATCCAGATCAGCCCGTGGGCCAGTCCGAGAATGAACGTCTCGGGCTCCGGGTTGCCGGCGATGAACGCGCACACCAGCAGCGCCAGATAGACGGCCGAGTGCGTGAACGACGCGGCCTCCAGCCGCCTGAACGTGATCACGCGACGGCTCATCCGGCGGCGAGCAGCGCGGCCATCCGCCGCAGCGGCTCATCAGCCTCGGAGGGCCAGTCGTCAACGTTGGCTGGCCACCAGGCGAACTCATCGTGCTCGTGATCGGGCGTGACACTCGCTCCCTTCGGAAGCCACGCCTGGCCGACCAGCAGCACGACTTCGCTGGGCAGCCTCACGAGCGCCTCAATCTGGAGCCGCTCCGGGTGCACCGACCACTCCTCGAGCAGCTCACGGCTCATCGTCTCGGTGGGGTTCTCATCGACCTCGACCGCGCCGCCGGCCCCCAGCGCCCAGCGACCGGCCCATGAGGCCAGCCATGCCGCGCGGCGGCCGGCCAGCCAGCGGCCGTCCGCTGCCCGGACGATGCACAGCACCGACATGCTCTGCGCCGCGTTCTCGGCGATCAACCGCAGGGCCCACCGCGCGCGCTGTAGTTCCAGTTGCAGCCTGCCGCCCTGCTCCTGATAGCTGACCAGCCGGGCGGCCAGCCCGTCGTGGCTCGGCGAGCCGCGGTCGCGCAGCGCGTCGAGCGCCACGTTCGCCGACTCGATCGAACTCGGCGGCGGCTCATACGTATCGGACAGCCAGGCGACGTCGACCTGTTTCGGTTCCCAGGGTCCACGCGCAAGCAAGGCCGATGAGGTTGACACGGTGGAGAACGGTAGCGGGGTAGGCTGGCGCGTCGTGGCACGAGCGTTGAAGCACTGGGGTTGGGGATACGAGGACGAGCAGCCCTCCTCCGACGAGCAGCGGGCAACGGCGGAGTTCCTCGCCGCGCACCTCGGCTTCGGTTCCCCGGAGCTCGAGCAGCCGGCGCCGCTCCCGACCCTCCCCGCGCCCGCCGTCGCCCCGCCCGCATCGCTGCGGGACATCTGCTTCAGCGACGATCGCGAACGGGTCCTGCACTCCTTTGGCCGCTCCTATCGGGACGTAATCCGGGCGTTCCGCGGGCAGTTCGACCGGCCGCCCGACGTGGTGGCCCGGCCGCGGAATGAGGCCGAGGTCCGAGCCGTGCTCGACTGGGCGCTCGGAGCCGGCGCCGCGGTGATCCCGTTCGGCGGCGGCACCAGCGTGGTCGGCGGCGTCGAGCCCCCCGGCGACGGCCGGCACTCCGGAGTGGTGACGATCGACGTCAAGGCGCTCGACCGCGTGCTGGAGGTGGACCCGGTCTCCCGCGCGGCGCGGATCCAGGCCGGCGCCACCGGTCCGGTGCTCGAGGCGCAGCTTGCCGAGCATGGGCTGACGCTGCGCCACTACCCACAGTCGTTCGAGTTCTCGACCCTCGGCGGCTGGATCGCCACCCGGGCCGGCGGCCATTTCGCCACCCTGCTGACCCACATCGACGACCTGGTCGAGTCGGTCCGCGCGCTGACCCCGGCCGGGGTGTGGGAGTCTCGGCGCCTGCCCGGCTCGGGTGCCGGCATCTCGCCCGACCGCATGCTGATCGGCTCCGAGGGGATCCTCGGTGTGATCACCGAGGCGTGGGTCCGCGTACGCCCCCGCCCGACCCGCCGCGCCTCCGCCGGCGTCCGCTTCGCTGACTTCGCCACCGGCGCGGAAGCCGTGCGGGCGCTGTCCCAGTCCGGACTGCACCCTTCCAACTGCCGCCTGATAGATCCGCTGGAGGCGCGGATCACGGCCGCCGGGGATGGCTCGGCGGCGCTGCTGGTGCTGGGCTTCGAATCCTCCGAGCACGACGTCGAGCCGTGGATGAGGCTGGCGCTCGAGGCCTGCAGCGATCACGGCGGGACCTGGGAGCGCCGCGGAGCCGGGAGCGGCGCCGGCGCGGTCGGCAGCTGGCGGGATGCGTTCCTGCGAGCTCCGTACCTGCGGGACACCTTCGTGGCCATGGGCGTGATCGCCGAGACGTTCGAGACCGCCGTGACCTGGGAGCGCTTTCCCGCCTTCCATGCGGCCGTGACCGACGCCGTATCGGCGTCCGTGCGGGAGGTCTGTGGGGGCGGCACCGTCAGCTGCCGCCTCACGCACGTGTATCCGGATGGCCCTGCGCCCTACTACACCGTGCTCGCGCCGGCCCGTCGCGGCGCGGAACTGGAGCAGTGGGCCCAAATCAAGCGCACGGCCTCGGATGCGCTGATCGCCGGTGGCGGGACGATCACCCACCATCACGCGGTCGGGCGCGATCACCGTCCCTGGTATGACCTCCAGCGCCCGGATCCGTTTGCGCTCGCCTTGCGCGGGGCGAAGGCGGCGCTCGACCCGGGCGGCCAGCTCAATCCGGGCGTGTTGATCGACCCGCTCGTGCGGCCCACTCCTTCTTCGTGATCCGCCAGACCTCGACCGGCATGTCCATGACCGGGTGGTGGACGTGCTCGGACACCGACATCCCGAGCTTTCTGGCCACGGCCTGAGAGCGCGCGTTCTCAGGATGGATGATCGAGATCAGCTCGGGCAACCCCAGCGCCTCGAAGAGGTGATCGCGCACAGCGCCGGCGCCCTCGGTGGCAAGGCCGCGGCCCCACGCACTGCGGGCGAGCCGCCAGCCGATCTCTACGCGCGCTGAGAGCTCGGGCAGGAAGTTCGGATGGCCCGCGCCGATGAAGCCGAGGAACGCTCCCGCGTTCTCGAGCTCCTGGGACTGCACCGCCCAGAAGCCGAACCCGTACTCCTCCCAGTGGGCGAGCACCATCGCGTAGAACGCTCGCGTGGCCGCGGTGCCGACGGGCCGGTTGAGGTAGCGCGTGACCTCAGGATCGGAATTGATGTTGCCCATCGCGACCTCGTCACTCGGGCGCCATTGGCGCAGCAGCATTCGGTGGGTGTCCAACTCAGCCGCGGCGCGCACGGTGCCGAGTCAGGGCCGCAGCGTGATCGTCTGAGTGCGCGCCGGGCGTTGTCGACAGCGCCGTATCGGGGCTGCCCGGGTGAGCACGACGCACGGCGTAGCGGAACAGGCGGAGCCGCTGCCGGCGCGCAAGGCCGCCGGACAGCTGTACCCCTGGATTCCAGGGAAAATCGGCGGGGCGGGGATCGCTCGCGCCGCGCGCGGCGTCCTCATGGGCGAGCCGTGACGGGGGGCGAACAGCCGGTTGACGAGGGGGACGAGTGCCCGGGGGATGACGAGCTTGCGTGCCCGGGGGATGACGAGCGGGGCACCAGTCGGCGCCGGCCTCGCGGCCGACACCGGTTCAAGCAGCAGCGCTCCACTGCTGGCGATCCCTCCCACGAGCAACAACAGCAGCAGCGCTCGTCGTGCCATCGACCAATTATCGATCGCTACGAGCCGACGCGCAACCGAGAACCAATGCGGATTGGACGGCGACACCAAGTGCGCCGGTAACCGGCTCTCGCGCGACGATGGAGTAAGTGCCTGGCGGGCACGTTGAGGGTGGCTTGACCGCGCCGAGATCGCGCGAGCATAGTCAATAGCCTCCGAGCCATGACCAGCATCGCGATCCTTGGCCCGGGGGGCGTCGGAGGTTTCCTCGCGGGCGCTCTCGCGCGGGCCGGGGAGGACGTGACGGTGGTGGCGCGAGAGTCGAGCGCCCAGTTCATCGCCGGCAACGGGCTGCAGGTCCAGAGCGCGATCCTCGGGGACTTTCACGCCCAGCCGACAGCGGTGGCAAAGCTCGACGGTCCGGTCGATGTGCTGATCATCGCCACCAAGGCGACCAGCCTGGATCCGGCGCTCGAGCGGGTGAAGACGACGCCGGCGCTCGTCGTCCCGCTGCTCAACGGGCCCGCTCACATCCAGCGGCTACGGAGGCATTTCCCGCCCGAGCGGGTCGCCGCGGGGACGATCCGGATCGAGGCCTACCGCGCCGAGCCGGGGCAGATCGTGCACACCAGTCTTTTCCTCCGCGTCGACCTCGCCTCCGAGCACCCGGAGGCCGCTGCTCCACTCGAGGATCTGGCGCAGCGGTTGGGCGCGGCGGAGGTTCCTGCTCGCATCGGTCCCAGTGAAGCGCAGATCCTGTGGTCGAAGCTGGTGCGTCTCAACGCACTCGCGCTGACCACGAGTGCCTCCGGAGAGCGGCTCGGGTTCATCCGCTCGGACCCGGTCTGGCGCGAAGGGCTTCTCGGCTGCCTACGCGAGGGCGCCTCCGTGGCCCGCGCGGACGGGGCCGAGCTCGATCCGGAGAAGCCGCTCGGAGAGCTCGAGGGCGCCCACGCGGAACTCAACTCCTCGATGGCGCGCGACATTGCCGGCGGTCACGAGCCGGAGCTCGACGCCATCGCGGGGTCGGTGCTGCGGGCGGCCGGGCGTCACGGCATCGCCTGTCCGACGATTGACCGGCTGTCGGCCGAGGTCGCCCGGCGCGCGGACATCGCACCCCCGCGGGTTTAGCCTCCCCGTGCGCAGAAATTCCCGCATAGCGGGGATTTCTGCGCATGCGGGGTGTTAGAGCGGCGGCCGGACCTGGGGCGCTGGCGTCAGAACGGCGGCTTGATCTGGGGCGCTTCGCCCGGTCGCCCGGGCGCGTACACCGGCTCCGCGCGCTCGTCGGAGGCCACCGCATCGAGGATCTCTTCCTGCTCCTCCTCGACCTCCTCGTCGTGATCCCCGTCGCACAGCACGCGGAAGGCGCCGGTCACGCCGCCGTCGGCCTGGAGCACGACACCCGGCAGGATCTGCTCGCCCTCCTCCAGCCCCAGACGCCCGATGTCGAAATGCGACATGCCGACGCCCCAGGTGTGGTGCTCGGGGTTCTCGCGATCATGCGCAGCCACGCCCTGCGCGAGGCGCTCGAGCAGGTAGGCGATCTTGCTGGTCTGCGCCATCTAACCCCGCTCGATCAGCTCGATGCGGTAGCCGTCGGGATCGCGCACGAAGCACAGCCGTGGGCCATTCTCACTGACTGTGTAGGGCGGCCGCTCAGGCTCGATCCCCTGTCCGGCGAGCTGCGTCAGCGCGGTGTCGAGGTCCGCCGTGGTGATGGCGATGTGCCCGTAACCACTACCCAGGTCGTAGGGCTCGGTGTGGCCGACGTTGAAGGTCAGCTCCAGCCGGGGACTGTCACCGTCGTCAGGTTGATTCATGAACACGTTGATTGCCTCATCGCGAATCGGCAGGCGGCCGACCTCGCGGAAGCCGAGGGCCTCGTAGAACGCCACAGAGCGGTCGATGTCGGTTATCCGGTAGCAGGTGTGAATCAGACTCATGCTGGCGGAGAGGATACGCTGCCTGACGATGATCATCGAGCGCTCGATGCATGACGGCTGGCTCTCGAACACCTATCTGGTGGCCGACGAGCAAGGATCCCACGCGGTCATGATCGACGCCGGCGGACCGGTGGCCCCGTTGCTGGAAGCAATCGACCGAATGCGGTTCGAGCTCACGCACGTGCTCCTCACCCATCACCACCACGATCACGTCGCCGAGCTGCAGGCGGTGCTGGAACGGCATCCCGGAACCTCCGTGCTGATCCATCAGCTCGAGCGTGAGCACGTGCCCCAGGCCACCGGGACGATGAGCGCTGAGGAGCCGATCTTCTGCGGCGCGCTCGAGATCATGCCGATCCACACCCCCGGGCACACCGCCGGGATGCTCTCCCTGCTCGTAAACGGGACCGATGTGTTCACCGGCGACACGCTGTTCAAGGGCTCGGTCGGCGGTGTCCGCGCGCCGGGCCACACGACCTACGCGGACCTCAAGAGCTCGATCATGGACAAGCTCCTGAAGCTTCCGGCCCAGACGCGGATCCACCCGGGCCACACCGATCCCACGTCGGTGGCCGACGAGCTCGAACACAACAAATTCGTCCGCATCTGGCGCGGGGTCGACCCGGAGGGCGATCAACCGTGCACGGCGATGGGCGAGCCCGCCACGCTGATCCTGCTCGGCGACGACTATGACGGCGGGCACAAGGCGTGGGTGCGCTGGGAGGACGGCGCGGACGACATCGTCCCCGGATCCCAGGTTCAGCAGACCGGCGCGTAGAATCGATCGCAGTGGCGAAGGACAAGATCCCCACCTCTCGCGTGGGGCGCACCGCCAAGATCGGGGGGCTCGCGGCAGGACAGGCGATCCGGCAGGCGGGCACCCATGCGGCGAATGTGACGCGCACGAAGCAGGGGCGGCAGGTCGCCCTGGAGCGGCGGCACGTCGAGGCGGCCGAGCAGATCGTGGCCGCCCTGGGGACGATGAAGGGCGCGGCGATGAAGGTCGGACAGGTGATGTCGTTCCTGGACGTCGGGGTGGTGCCCGAGGAGTACCGGGAGGAGTTCCAGCGTAAGCTCGCGCAGCTCCGGGACGCCGCGCCCACGGTGACCTTCAAGCAGATGGGCCGGGTGATCGAGGAGGAGCTCGGCGAGCCGCTCAAGAACGTGTTCGACGAGTTCGACGAGGAGCCCATCGCCGCCGCCTCGATCGGGCAGGTCTACCGCGCGCGGCTGCACGACGGGCGCCAGGTCGCGGTCAAGGTCCAGTACCCCGGTGTGGCGGCGGCCGTCCGGGCCGACATGCAGAACCTGGGCCTGATCCTGCGGCTCGCCAAGCGGATCGCCCCCGGCATGGATCCGAAGGCCATCGGCCAGGAGATCCGCGACCGGATCGAGGAGGAGCTCGACTACGAGCTCGAGGCCCAGAACCAGCGGGCCCTGGCCCGCATCTTCCGCGGGCACCCGTTTATCGTCGTCCCCGAGGTGGTGGGCTCGCTCTCACGCGAGCGCGTGATGGTCAGCGAGTACGTGCGAGGCACCGGGTTCGAGGACCTGAAGCTCCGGCCCCAGAAGGAACGCGACCGGATCGGAGAGATCCTGTTCCGCTTCTACTTCGGCTGCCTGTACCGCCACCACCAGTTCTCCGGCGATCCCCACCCCGGCAACTCGATGCTGCTGGACGACGGGCGGATGGCGTTCTTCGACTTCGGGCTGTTCAAGCGGATGCCGGCCGGGGCCGTCGATCTGGAGATGGCGGTCGCGCGCGCGGTGATGGAGGGGGACAAGGAGACGATCATGCGCCTCGGGACGGACACCGGGTTCTTCCCAGAGCCCGAGAAGTTCGACCCGGACAGGGTGCTCGAGCACTTCCGGGCCGCGACGTCCTGGTACACGGTCGACGAGAACATCCAGCTCACGCCCGAGTTCGCCACGCAGGTGCTGATCGACATGAGCGATCCGCGCTCGGAGTATTTCGGCCAGTTGCGCCACGAGTCCGCGCCGCCGGACCACATCTTCGGGCGCCGGATGGAGGTGCTGACGCTCGCGGTGATCTCGCAGCTCCGCGCGCGCGGCAACTTCCATCGCATCGCCCGCGAGTGGTTCTACGGGGACGAGACCGAGACCGAGCTGGGCAAGCAGGAAGCCTCGTTCTACGCCCGCGCGGCCGCGTAGCCGCGTAGCCGCGTAGCCGCGCGTAGCCGAACTAAACGCGCTGAACCTGGACCAGGCTGGTGGTGCCCGGGCGCCCGCTCGGGAGGCCGGCGGTGATGCCGACTCGCGCGCCCGACTTGACCCAGCCGAGTTCGACCACCCGGCGGGCGGCGTCGGCGATCAGGGCCTCGGTGATCTCGTGGCGGCGCATCGATGCCGCCTGCACTCCCCACATCAGCGAGCAGCGGCGCACCGTCTCGCGCCCGGGGGAGAGCGCGAAGATCGGCACCTGCGGCCGGTGCGCGGACAACAGCCGCGCCGAGCGCCCGGACAGCGTGGGGACGACCAGCGCCGCCAGATGCAAATCGCGGGCTGCCGCACAGGCGCTGTAGGCGATCGTGTAGGCAGGATCGCGCGCGTCACGCCGGACCCGGGTCTCATTCCAGTCGCCGTACGGCAAGGACTGCTCGGTGCGCTCAGCGACCGAGGCCATCATCTCGACTGCCTGCACCGGGTAGCCGCCGATCGCCGTCTCCTGCGAGAGCATCACCGCATCGGTGCCGTCAAGGATCGCGTTGGCGACATCGGCCACCTCGGCGCGTGTCGGCCGGGATGAGGACACCATCGAGTCGAGCATCTGCGTGGCGGTGATCGACGGCCGGGCCAGGCGGCCCGCCGCCCGCAGCAGTTGCTTCTGGACCATCGGCACTTCCTCGATCGGCAGCTCGATCCCGAGATCCCCGCGCGCCACCATCACGCAATCGGCCGAGCGGATGATCTCGTCGGCCGCGTCGACGGCCTGCGGCTTCTCGATCTTGGCGATCAGGGGCAACCGGGTGTGCTTGCGCACACTGGTCACGTCCTCGGCGGTCCGCACGAAGGACAACGCGACCATGTCGACCCCGATCGACTCGCCGAATCGCAGCATCTCGAGGTCCTCCGCGGGCACCGCCGGCAAGCCCCGCGTGGACCCGGGGATGTTTAGCCCCTGGCGCGAGGCGACGGTGCCGCCGATCTCGACCGCCGTCTCGATCTCTCCGTCGCCCCCCCGCACGGCCTTGACCCGCAGGCGGATCGCGCCGTCGGCGAGGTAGATCACGTCCTCGGGGTCGACCGCGGCGGCCAAACCGCCCCAGCTGACCGACATCCGCAGCTCGCTGCCCGTGTCCTCGGAGCCGCACTGGAGCACCAGCGTCTCCCCCGGCTTCAGCTCCGCGAGACCATCCTCCAGGGCGCCGATGCGGATCTTCGGGCCGGGCAGATCCTGGAGGATCGCCACGTGCCGCCCAGCGCTGCTGGCCGCCGCACGAACGCGCTCGGCGTTCTCGGCGTGCATCTCGAGCGTGCCGTGGGAGAAGTTCAGCCGCGCGACGTCGACGCCCGCCTGCACGAGTCTCTTCAGTGTTTCCGGGTCCCGGGAGGCGGGGCCGATGGTGGCGACGATCTTCGTGCGGCGCATGAGGCGGGACGCTACTCCACGAACCTTCCGGACTCGTCAACGACCTGTCCATCGGCGCTCAGGGTCCCTCCCTGGCGGAGATCGCAGATCATGTCCCAGTGCAGGGCGGACTGGTTGGTGCCGCCGGTCTCCGGATACGAGCGTCCGAGGGCGAGGTGGATCGTGCCGGCCATCTTCTCGTCGAGCAGGATCGACCCGGTGGCGCGTTCGATCCCGGGGTTGCTGCCGATCCCGAGCTCGCCCAGGAACCTGGCGCCCGGATCGGTCGCGAGCGCGGACTCCAGGTAGTCCTGGCCCGTGTCGGCCGTTGCCGCCACCACCTTGCCGGCCTCGAAGCTGAGCTCGATCCCGGAAATGTCGACGCCACCGGGGCTGGAGGGCACGGTGAAGCGGATCGTGCCCTCGGCGGAGTCCTCGTGCGGTCCCGTGAACACCTCGCCGCTGGGCATGTTGTGGCGACCGTCGGAGTTGATCCAGGTGCGACCGCCGACTCTGAGGCGCAAATCTGTGCCCTCGGCCTCGATCCGGATCTCCTCTGCGCGTGAGAGGCGCGCAACGAGCCGGGCCTGGCGGGCGCTCAGGTCCCGCCACGCCCCCACTGGATCGGCCTGATCGAGGAACAGCGCCCCACGGACGAAGGCTGCGTACGCGTCCTCGCTCATCCCTGCCTGCTGCGCGAGGGCCGGCGTCGGCCAGATCGTGCCGCACCAGCGCGAGGCGAGCCGCGCCTCCTGGACCGGGCCGCGGGCGCGGGACGCGCGGATGAGCAGGGCCGGGTCGAGGCCCGCCAGGGCGCGGGTGTTGGACGGGGCCATGATCCCGATGTGGGCGTCGGCGGCCTGAGCATCGCACAGCTCCACCGGCGCGAACCCATCGAGATGCAGCTCACGGGCGTGGGCATAGAAGTCGCCCGTCGACCACGGCGGCGCGATCCTCATCAGCGGCCAGGCCTCCCGCTCGAGCACCTCTCGATGCAGGGCCCGCACGAGCGGCAGCGCCAGGGTGGACGTGACGATCAGCACCTGGTCGCAGCGCGCCGGCTCGACGCACCAGTCGCACAGCAGCGCCGCGAACGCGTCGGGGTCGATCATGGCGCCGAGAGCTCAGGGAAGTTCTGTTCCAAATGCTTGCGCACCGCTTCCCGGATGAAATGGCGCTCATCGCAGGAGGCCATCCGGTAGCGGCCGAGCAGCTCCCGCTGGCGGCTGCTGCGCAGGCCGGCGATCGTCCAGGACACCGCCAGGCGCTCGAACAGGAACTCGAGCGCCCGCTGCGAGGCATCGTCACGGTTCAGGCCGCTCTGGAGCACGTTGTTGTACTCGCCGCGGCTGGCCGGGCTGAGCGAGCCCCGCAGGGTCAGGACGTTGCCCTCACCGTCAGGATAATCGCTGTCCGGGGCCGCGAGCTTCTCACGCTGGCGGTGTCGGCGACCCACCTTGCCTCAGGTGGCCGGCGCGGCGGCGGCAGCCTCGAGCTGCGCGGCGACGTCACCGGAGACGGGATTGGCATGGCCCGGCCACACGAACAGCGGGTCGAGCGCGGCGAGCTTGCGGATCGACGCACGGGCCTGCTCGGTGTCGTGATTGAAGGCCCCGTGCGGCACGTGGGCGGCGTTCCTGAGCCCGGTCTGGGGATCCAGGGTGTAGAAGCAGTCGGACACGAGCGCCAGGCGGTCGGACTCGCGGAACAGGCCGATCAGCCCGGGGGCGTGGCCGGGAAGGTTGACGACGCGGAAGCCGGCGACCTCGTCCCCCTCGTCGATCGTGCCCTCAATCGGGACCGCGCCGCCGTCCCACATTGGGAGTAGCTTCGGGTAGACCGGGCGCGCGTAGCCGGCAAGCTTCGAGAAGTCCCAGTACGGTCGGAAGCTCGTCTGCGCCTCGGTCGCCTCGCGCTCGGCCGGATGGCAGAACACGGGCGCGTTCAGACCCGGGGCGGCCCCGCGGTGGTCGGCATCCCCGTGGCCGAGCACGACCCGCTTGAGGCCGCCGAGCCGGGCGGTGATCGCGCCGAGCGCGGTGGTCATGTCGGAGATGCCGGCGTCGAACATCGTCACGCCGCCCTCGTCCGCGATCAGGTAGACGTTCATATACCGCGGCCGCCCGCCGCGGACGACCCATACGCCGTCGGCGATCGGCTCGGCCTCGGCTCCATGCACCAGGTCGTGGAGCTTGGTGCGGACGTTGGCCAGCTTGGCCATCCGGGTCTCGGTCTTCGAGCCCAGCGGCGGCAGGAACCCCAGCTTCCGGGCGAGGTCGGCGGTGTCCAGAAACGCCTCGTTGCCGGTGATCAGCCCGTCGGTCACCGTCACCACGTCGCAGCCCTCGATCGTGGCCTTGGCGCCGTTGGGCGCCAGGCCCTGGAACATCCCCGGGCCGGCGAAGGTGGCCCGCACCTTCCAGCGCACGGCGCAGCGGTTGCGGGAGCTGGTCAGATCCCGGACCTCGAACGCGAAGTCGGGGAAGGCGGCAAACATCGCGGTGAAGTACTCGCGGATCCCCTCGGGGGCGATCAGCTCCTCGCCCCCGACGAAGCGATCGATCGAGCCCGGAGCCCAGCAGGCGACGGCGCTGTCGAGATCGTGAGCCGAGAGGGCGTCGAAGTAGCGCCGGGCGATTTCGGAGGCGGAGGCCATCGCGGCGCGCAGTCTACGCCCCACCAATAGGGTGCGCCGGGTGACCAAGCAGCGAGAACTCGGCCGCGGGGAGCGCGTGCTGCCGGGCCTGTGGCGCCTGCGGCTGCCACTGCCCTGGCCCGGCGTCCCGCATTGCAACGCCTGGGCGATCGCCTCCGGGCCGGGAATCGTGCTGGTCGACACCGGGATGCACCTGCCTGGCTCGATGGCTCAACTCGAGCGAGCGATGGACCAGGTCAATCTCCGGCTCGAGCACGTGCGGCTGCTGGCGGTCACCCACGCCCACTCCGATCACTGGGGTCAAGCCGCGCCGATCATCGAGCGAGCGGGCTGCGAACTGTGGATGCACCCTCGTCACGAGCACGCCACGCGCCCCCGCGAGGACCCCGAGGCGGCGCTGGAGCGGCGCGTCGAGGTGGGGCGCCAGAGCGGCGTGCCGGAGGAGGCGCTGCGGCGCTACGCCGACCGCGCCCGGGAGATGCCCTCGGGCGTCGCGGCAGTGGTCTCGCCTGATCGGCCGCTCATGCCGGGAGCAGTGATCAACAGTGACCTCGGCGACTGGGAGGTCTACGAGACCCCCGGGCACGCCCCCTCCCACATCTGCCTGTTCCAGCGCGAGCGGCGGCTGCTGATCTCCGGCGATCACCTGCTCGGGCGGATCTCCCCCTTCTACGACTACGGCTGGACCCCGGACCCGGCCGGCGAGTTCCTGAACTCGCTGGGGGTGGTGGAGGAACTGGATGCGCGGTTGTGTCTGTCCGGGCACGGGCGCCCGTTCCTGGACGTGGGGGGCCACATCGAGGGCAACCGGAAATTGGTCGCCGAGCGACTGGACGGCGTCCGGGCCGCGCTGGATTCAGGTCCGTTGCGCGTGGTCGATGTGATCCCGCGGGTCTACGGCGAGGCGATAAACGAGTACACCGCCTCGTGGTGGCTCTCGGAGACGCTGTCGTACCTGCGGCATCTGGAGGTGCGCGGGGAGGTCGTGCGCGAGCCGGACGGGGTGGCGGAGACCTGGCGGTTGGCGGCGTAGGGCGCTGCGATCTGCGCGGGACCAACCTTGACACGGCCGTGTCAAGGTTGATATCGTGCCGGCCGTGCGAATCGATGAGATCATCGCCGGGAGCGACGGGCCGGTGTTCTCGTTCGAGTTCTTCCCGCCCAAGACCGACGAGGGCGAGCGCAATCTCCGGGCCACGCTCGAGGATCTGCGCGCGTTCGAGCCTGACTTCGTGTCGGTCACCTACGGCGCCGGCGGCACCACGCGCGGGCGCACCGTCGAGCTGACGCACTGGATCAAGCAGGACCTGGGGATCGAGGCGATGGCTCACCTCAGCTGCGTTGGTTCAACTCGCGAGGACCTTCAGGAGATCCTGAACGGGATGCAGCGAGCGGGGATCGAGAACGTCCTGGCGCTGCGGGGTGACGCTCCAGGCGGCGAGACCGAATGGCGCCCGCACCCCGGCGGCCTGCACTACTCGACTGAGCTCGCGTCGCTGATCGTCGAGCATTACCCGTTCAGTGTCGGGGCGGCCTGCTTTCCCGAGGTCCACCCGGAAGCACCGGACCTCGCCCACGACCTGCGCTTTCTCAAGCAGAAGGTCGACGCGGGCGCGTCGTTCCTGATCACCCAGCTGTTCATGGACAACGAGCTCTACTTCCGGTTTGTCGATGAGGCTCGCGCCGTCGGCATCGAGGTCCCGATCCTGCCGGGGATCATGCCCATCACCGACGTCGGCCAGATCAAGACGATCACCGGAATGTGCGGGGCGAGCCTGCCCCCCGCCCTGCTCGAGGCGCTCGAGTGGCGCTCTGAGGACCGCGACGCGGTGCTCCAGCTCGGCGTGGCATACGCCACGCTGCAGTGCGCGGAGCTGCTGGCCCGCGGGGCGCCGGGGATCCACGTCTACACGCTGAACCGCTCGCCGGCGACGCGGGCGATCCTGTCGGCGCTGCGGCTGCTGCGGCCATGGGTCCGCCGCGAAGTGGTGAGGACCTGATCAGGCCGGCGGGATGATCTCGAGCGCGTGGGCGACCACCGTGCGCCCGCCGACCTCGTAGCGCACGTCGATCTCGTCCTTGCGCTTGTAGGTGCCGATCCCCCAGAAGCCGAGGAACCAGGCCCAACCGCCCAACTTCTGGTTGACGAGCTCCCGCTGGAAGCGGAGCTCGCCGCCCGAGACCTGGAAATCCACTCCCAGCTCCTGGCGGACGCCGTTTATATAGACCTCAAACGGTGGCTTGACCCCGGAGGGCAGCCTGACGCGCCACTGGCGGGTCACGGTTCCAGGTCCCGTGGCAGCAGGGACAGGATCGCCAGGTCGACGCGCCCCCCGCGCTCGCGCTCGTATCCACGCAGCACCCCCTCCAGGGCGAACCCAGCCGAGCGCGCGGCCGCGATCATTGCCTCGTTGTCCGGCTGCGTGAGAAGCTGCAGCCGCTCCAGGCCGGCGGACGAGAACAGCCAGTCCGCGCTGAGACGCAGCGCGCGCGGTGCGTAGCCACGACCACGCACCTGCGGGGCCAACCAGACACCGAGCTCGGCGCGCCGGTGACCCCAGTCGAGCTTCTGCACCGTCACCTGCCCGCGGCAGCGCTCCGAACCCGATTCGAGCACGGTCAACGTCGCGCGGATGCCATCTGCGCGGTCCGCCTCGGCGCGTTCGGAGCGGGTGCCGAGCTGGGCGCCGCTGGGCGGCCGATCCTCGCCGAGACGAACGTGCAACTCAGGGTCGTCCTGGTATGCGATCAGGACCTCGGGTATGTCGCGTTCGGCGGCGAACCTGAGGTGAACGGTTCCGTCGCTGAGTGGCGCTGGCAGCTCGGGGATCGCGGGCATGTCGTAGCCGCACCGTACCCTGTCTGGCCGTGGAGCAGATCGCCTACAACGTGCGCCGCTCCGAGCGTGCGCGCCGGGTGCGGGTGACCGTCGACGCGACCCGTGGCGTCGAGGTGGTGCTGCCCCGTCGCGCCGCGGAGCGCGAGGCGGCAGCGGCGATCGTCGAGCTGCGACCGTGGATCGAGCGCCGGATGCTCGAGCTGGAGCGAGCCCGCACGGCGGTGGCGGCCCGCGGCGCCTGCGTTCCATATCTGGGCGAGATGTTCGAGCTGATCGAGGAGCGCGGACGTAGCCGGGTACACCGCCGCGGCGATGCGCTGCTCGTCCCAGCCGGCTCGAAGCGCACGGAGGCGCTCGAGCGGTGGTACCGGCGGGCCGCGCGCAACGAACTCGCGCCCCGCTTGGATGACGCATGCGCCGCGACCGGGCTGCGCTACGAGAAGCTGACGATCCGCGGACAGCGCACACGCTGGGCGAGCTGCTCGCGATCGGGGGCGATGAGC
>JBPCMW010000075.1:0-17415 GCA_051001875.1 Solirubrobacteraceae bacterium
CCGACATCGTCCTCGGCTGGGCCTACACGCTCGTCGCCGTGCTCGCGGCCCGAGGCCTGATGAGGCGGTGGTCCGCATGGCGGGCAGCGGATTCGGCCCCGGCGCTCAGCCCGGAGCCCGGAGGCGCCCCGGGCGGGTCTGCGCGGGCCGAAGGAAGCCCACGAACCGACTTCGCGCTCGGAGCTCCGCCCGGGGCGCCTTGGGCTCCAAGGCCCCGGTAAAGTCCTGCCGGGCATGTTCTCGAAGGTTCTGATTGCCAACCGCGGCGAGATCGCGGTCCGAATCATCCGCGCCTGCGAAGAGCTGGGCGTCGCGACCGTGGCCGTTTACTCGGAGCTCGACCGCGACGCCATCCACGTGCAGCGGGCCGATGAGGCGTATCTGCTCGGCCCCGGGCCGGCGAGTGAGAGTTATCTGTCGATCGAGAAGCTGCTCGATGCCGTCGAGCGCTCCGGTGCCGAGGCAGTGCATCCCGGCTACGGGTTTTTGGCCGAGAACGCCGCGTTCGCCAAGGCCCTAGAGGACAAGAGGATCACCTTCATCGGGCCGCCGGCGTCCGCGATCGACGCGATGGGCTCGAAGACCAAGGCCCGTGAGCTGATGGCCAAGGCCGGCGTACCGATCGTCCCCGGCACCACCGAGCCGGTGGAGACGATCGATGACGCGCGCAAGGTGATCGAGGACACGATTGGCTATCCGGTGGCGGTGAAGGCCGCGGGGGGCGGGGGGGGCAAGGGCTTCCGCGTGGCGCTGACCGAGGACAAGCTTCAGGATGCCTTCGAGGGTGCCGCCCGCGAGGGTGAGAAGTTCTTCGGCGACGCCACCGTCTATCTGGAGCGCTACCTGCCTGACCCCCGGCACGTAGAGGTTCAGGTCCTCGCCGACACGCAGGGCAACGTGATTCATCTGGGCGAGCGCGATTGCTCGTTGCAGCGCCGGCACCAGAAGCTGATTGAGGAGGCTCCCGCGCCCGCGGTCGACGAGGAGTTGCGAGCACGGATCGGCAAGATCGCCACCGAGGCGGCAGCGGCGGTCAACTACACGGGCGCCGGCACCATCGAGGGCCTGCTCCAGGACGGCGAGTACTTCTTCCTGGAAATGAACACCAGGGTCCAGGTCGAGCACTGCGTCACCGAGATGGTGACCGGCCTCGACATCGTCAAGGAGGGCATCCGGGTCGCGGCGGGCGAGCCACTGTCGATCTCCCAGGAGGACGTCGTGCTCCGCGGTCACGCGATCGAATGCCGGATCAACGCCGAGGACGCCTCCAAGAACTTCGCTCCGGCCCCCGGAACCATCGGCGCGTACCGGGAACCCGCGGGCCCTGGGGTACGGGTCGACTCCGGCGTCGGCCCGGGATCTGAGATCTCGCCGATGTACGACCCAATGGTGGCCAAGCTGATCGTCTGGGATTCCGATCGGGAGCAGGCGACCGCGCGCATGGTGCGGGCCCTGCGCGAATACGAGATCGGCGATCTGAAGACACTGCTCCCGTTCCACGAGGCGATCCTCCAGACCGAGCAGTGGGCCAACGCCGAGACGTGCCGGGACCTGATCGAGGATCGCAAGTGGTTGAAGGCGCTCGCCTTAGAGAAGCCGGCGAGCGCCACCGAGGACGACTCCGACGATGAGCAGGTGGAGCAGACGTATACCGTCGAGGTGTCGGGCAAGCGCTTCGACGTGAAGGTGATCGGCCCACCATTCGGCGCAGGCGGCGGTGTCCTCAACGGCGCTGCTCCGGCCGGGAGCGCCCGCAAGCCACTTCGTCGTGAGCGCGCGGCCGGCGGCGGTGCGTCCGGCGGTGGCGACACCCTCGTCTCACCGCTTCAGGGCACCGTCCTGAAGGTGGCCGTGGAGTCGGGCACGACCGTCGAGGAGGGCGCGCTGGTGTGTGTGATCGAAGCGATGAAGATGGAGAACGAGATCACCGCACACAAGGGCGGAAAGGTGTCCGAGTTGCCGATCGCGGTTGGCGCGTCGGTGGCCTCGGGTGACACCCTGGCGGTGATCAGCGCCGACGGCGCTTAGCGGCCTCGTTCAGACGCGGGTCGCGTTCTCCTGATGGATCCGCTGCTGCGCAGCGCTGCGTCGCCCGTGCGGCAGCGGCGCAGTCGCCCCGTCGGCGGCCAGCGACCGCAGGTAGTCCTCGTCCTCCGCCAGCAGCCTCAGCGCCTCCTCACGGCGTAGCGGGTCCCCGTGACCGGGGATCACGGTCCCGGCGGTCTCGACCAGGGGACGCAACCGGGCGAGCGTGGCCAGATAGGCTTCGAGCGACCCTCCCGCGGAGATCATCGGGATCTCGACCGGGGACAGGTAGTCCCCGCAGATCACCACCTCCAGCCAGGGAACCACGTAGGCCGTACCGTCTGCGGTGTGGCCATCGGCGGGGTGAAGCTCGATCTCGACGCCCGCCGAGCCGAGCGCGAGCCGGCCGGGCACGGGGAGCGACTGCACGGCGGAGAGTGACAGCGGCCGGCGTCCGGCGACGTAGTGTTCCTGGTCAAAGCTTCGCAGCGACCGCTGTGCCGCACCGGGCTCGGCAGCCAACCGCCGCGCTGAGGTCTCCCCGCAGCCCAGCGAGGCGGAGGGAAACGCGAGCCTGCCGAGCAGGTGGTCCCAGTCCGCATGGGTGGCCAGCAGCCCGCTTACCGGGAAGCCGGCCTGCTCGAGCACTCCCGGGAGCGCGTCGAGTTCGTCCGGGTAAACGGGCGAGTCGATCACGAACCCTTCGCCGCCGGCTCGCAGCGCGGTGCAGGTCGTCTGCCAGACCCGGCTGATGAAGACGATCAGGTCAGAGTGCAGCGCGACGACGCGCACGGGGACCGCCTTGGGCTCTGGGCCGCGGCTTAGCCGACACCGACGAGCTTCGCCGCCTCACGCAGAGTGGCGACCTCGGCGTCGGGCTTCTTCTGCCCCGACTCGAGCTGCTGCTTGGTGCGGTTGACCCAGACGATCGGGACCTTCTTCTTCAGGCACGGCTCGACGTCGTGGTAGTAGCTCGCGGCGACGTGAACCCAGCCCTTCTTACCTCCGACGCGCCGCTCACATTCGGTGAAATGAGCCGGATCGGGCTTGTATGAACGAACCTGCTGGGCCGTGACGACGAGGTCGAAGTCGAGCGGGATGTGGCGGCGAGTCTGCCCCAGCAGCTTGTCGTCGATGTTGGAGATCAAGCCGATCTTGTGCTTCTTGGCGATCTTGGTCAGGACGCTGTTGGTTTCCTTGAACGGCTGCCAGCGCTGCACCGAGTCCGGGAGAAAGCCGGAGCGGGACGGCTCGAGTGGCCAGCCCAGCGTCTTGGCGATCTCGACGGCGGTGCGCCGCAGCACCTCGGCGTAGAGCTCGTAGGACCCCGCCTGGATTCGCTGCTGGACCTCGTGGAAGATCGGGATCAGCTCGTCGCGCTCGATCGTGAAGCCGTCCCGGTCGGCTTCCTTGCGAAACGCTTCGTAGACCCCGGTCTCCCAGTCGATCAGCGTGCCGTATACGTCGAACGTGACAAATGAGACTTGCTTTGGGATGGCCATTGGAGCGGCCATGATGCCACGGCGGGACATTAAGTAGAGTGCCGGTACCCCCCAATGGACCTCCTCGAATCCCAGGGCAAGTAGCTCTTTGCTCGTCACGGCGTGCCGGTTCCAAGCGGCCGTCCCGCCGCCACGGTGGCGGAAGCCGTCGCCGCCGCGGACGAGATCGGCTACCCCTGCGTGGTCAAGGCGCAGGTCCAAATCGGAGGGCGCGGAAAGGCCGGCGGGATCAAGCTGGCCAAGGACGGACCCGAGGCGCGCGAGCATGCCGAGGCGATCCTGGGCATGGACATCCGCGGCCTGACCGTCCACGAGCTGTGGATCGAAGAGGCCTCGGAAATCGCCTCCGAGTACTACGCCTCGGTGATCTTCGATCGCTCCGCCAAGGCCCCCCTGGTGATGCTCTCGACCAAGGGCGGGATGGACATCGAAGCGGTCGCCGACGAGGACCCCGAGGCGATCGCCCGGTTGCACGTCGATCCGCTGCTCGGCTTCCAGGACTTCCACGGCCGGCGCCTGGCCTTCGAGGCCGGCGTCGACGCGGATGTCGTCCGCCCGGTTGGCGCGATGCTGTCCAAGCTTTACGACGTGTTCATCGCCGAGGAGGCCACGCTCGTCGAGGTCAATCCGATGATCGTAGGGCCGTCGCGTGAGGTCAAGGCGCTTGACGCCAAGGTCACGCTGGACGACAACGCGCTGTACCGGCACCCTGAGAACGCTGCGCTGCGCGACCTCTCCGGCGAAGATCCGCAGGAGCGGATGGCCAAGGAGAGAGGACTGACGTATGTCAGCCTCGACGGCGATATCGGCATCCTCGGCAACGGCGCCGGGCTGGTGATGTCCACCCTCGACGTCGTAGACCAGGCCGGGGGGCACCCGGCGAACTTCCTCGATGCGGGCGGCGGATCGAAGGCGGAGGCGATCACCAGCGCAGTGGAGGTGATCCTCTCCAACGACCGGGTCAAGGCCGTCCTGTTCAACATCTTCGGCGGGATCACGCGCGGCGACGAGGTAGCCAAGGGCCTGATCGAGGCGTTCGCCCAGATCAATCCCACGGTGCCCTTCGTGGTGCGCCTGGACGGGACGAACGACAAGGAGGGCCGTCGACTGCTGGCCGAGGCGAATCTGCCGAACGTGTACACCGAGACCACCATGGACGGCGCCGCCCAGAGGGTCGTCGAGCTGGCGGCCGCGGCATGAGCATCCTGGTCGGTCGCGAGACAAAGCTGTGCGTGTCCGGGATCACCGGACGCGAGGGCACGTTCCACTCGCTGCGCAACCGTGAGTACGGCACGCAGGTCGTCGGCGGAGTCACCCCCGGCAAGGGCGGCCAGGACGTCGAGGGGGTCCCCGTGTTCGACACCTTCCACGACGCCGTCAGCGAGACGGGCGCCAACACGGCGATGGTCTTCGTGCCGCCCCGGTTTGCCGCTGACTCGATCCTCGAGGCCGAAGACGCCGGCATCGAGCTGATCATCGCGATCACCGAGGGCATCCCCGCCCACGACGAGCTCCGCGTCTACAACACGCTCAAGAAGGACGGCCGCTCCCGGCTGGTCGGGCCGAACTGCCCGGGAATCCTGTCTCCCGGCAAGGCCAACGTCGGCATCATCCCCGCCGCGTTCTTCAAGGAGGGCAACGTCGGCCTCGTGTCCCGTTCAGGCACCCTGACCTATCAGATCGGCAACGTGCTCGCGCAGAGCGGATTCGGGAACTCGACGATCGTCGGTATCGGCGGAGACCCGGTTCCGGGCACCGACTTCATCGACGTGCTCGGCATGTTCGAGAACGATCCCGAGACCGAGATGATCGTCATGTGCGGGGAGATCGGCGGTGACGCCGAAGAGCGCGCTGCCGACTTCATCGAGTCCAACGTGACCAAGCCGGTCGTCGCCTACATCGCCGGCTTCACCGCACCCCCGGGCAAGACCATGGGGCACGCCGGCGCGATCGTCTCCGGATCACGAGGCACCGCGGCAGCCAAGGCGCACGCGCTGGAGAGCAAGGGCGTGCGGGTTGGGCGCACCCCGACGCAGGTTGCCGAGCTGGCGGTCTCCTTGCTCGGCGCCGCTGCCTGAACGTCGCGATCCGCCGCTTGAGGGCGAGCTGCGTGGTTACGAGGGCGAGAATCGGGCGATGTTCGACGTGCGGCTGTCCGCGCCGAACGCGTAGTCTTCAGCTATGGCCAAGTCGATCTCCTTTGCCCGTGGTGCTCCGTCGCTGGATATCGTCGACGTGGCGGGACTCGAGGCTGCCGCGGCCGCCGCGTTCGCGCAGGACCCCGCTGGCGTGACCGCCTACGGTACGTCGGTCGGGTACAAGCCGCTGCGCGAATGGATCGCCGGGCGTCACGACGTCGCCCCAGAGCAGGTGCTGGTCACCAACGGCTCGATGCAGGCGGACGCCTTCCTGTTCGAAACGCTCGTGCAACCCGGCGACACGGTCGTTGTCGAGCGTCCGACCTACGATCGCACGCTGCTGTCGCTGCGCCAGCGAGGCGCCGATGTCCAGATGGTCGAGCTCGAGCCGGACGGTCTCGATGTCGCAGCGCTCGAGCGGGCGCTCGCAGCAGGGCTCAAGCCCAAGCTCGCCCACATCATCCCCAACTTTCAGAACCCCGCCGGCTACACCCTGTCGGCCGAGAAGCGAGCGCGCCTGATCGCACTCGCCGCCGATCACGGATTCACGATCTTCGAGGATGACCCCTATATCGAGCTGCGCTTCGAGGGTTCGTCGCTGCCCACGATGCTCTCCACGGGAGGCGATCAGGTGGTCTACGCATCTTCGTTCTCCAAGACGGTGTGCCCGGGCATCCGCGTCGGCTACCTGGTCGGGCCAGAGGCGTTGATCGCCAAGGTGGCGAAGCTCGCCACCAGCACCTACATCTCCCCGAGCATGGTCTCCCAGGGGATCGTCAACCAGTTCTCCCGCTCAGGCGCGCTCGAGCGCTCGATCGAGACCGTCAAGTCCGCGCTGCGTGAACGGGCGCAGACGCTCTGCGCAGCACTGGAGCGCGAGCTTCCCGACGCCCGCTTCGTCGCTCCGGAGGGTGGTTACTTCCTCTGGTTGACGTTGCCGGACGGCACCGATGTGAACGCTCTGGCCGCGGCCGCGGCGGAGCGGGACGTGCAGTTCGTCAAGGGATCGGACTTTCTCCTTGACGGTCCCGGGTCGAGCTTGCGGCTGGCCTACTCGGGCGTCACGCCCGAGGAGATCGAGGAGGGTGTGCGCCGGCTCGCGCAGGCCTACCACGAGATCTCCTCCGCCCGCAGCGCCGATGCAGCCTGATTGCCCGGGACTCAGCGTCCGTAGCGCTCGCGCCCGAGCACGAGCTGTTCCGGGAGCGCGATGCGGGCGGGGGGCGAGGGGTCGGCGATCACCGAAACCGTCTCCGCGACGCTGCTCGTCACGGTGGCGATCCCGGACTCGGTCCTGACCACGACGATTTCGTCGTCGGAGGCGTCGATCTCGCCGATCAGCCCCGGCTCGATGCCGGCCTGCTTGAGGTAGTGCAGGAGATCTTCCGCTTCGTTCTCCAGCCGGAGGATGGTGATCCGCGCTCCGAGTTCACAGTCCGCCAGCGGGACACCGTCGATGCGCGCACCGAGCTTGATCGGATGGCCGTGCGGGCAGGTCTGCGCGTCGCCCACGGCGGAGCGCACGTAGGCCTCGAAGCGAGGCGTCATCGCGTGCTCGAGATGCTCAGCCTCCTCGTGCACGTCATCCCAGGGCACCCCCACCACGTCGGTGAGGAAACGCTCGATCATGCGGTGGCGGCTGACGACGAGCTCGGCGTGGTCACGCCCTGATTCGGTGAAGCTGATCGCTCGCTCGGTGTCGCGCCCGATGTAGCCGTCTCGCTCTAACCGCCCGAGCATCTCGTGCACCGTGGGCGCCGAGAGCTGCATCGCCCGGGAAAGGTTTGCGCCTGTCATCGGGAGTCCCGCTTCGAACAGCCAGTACAGCGACTGCAGATACTCCTCCTCGGCGGGAGTGGCTTGCTCGGAGGCCATGGGCCGATCGTACCGAGCGGCCCTGCGCCAGCGGACGTGACTCCAGGCGCGGTACTAGGATCGTCGGACCTTGACACTGCCGCTGAACCCGCCGATCGAACCCCAGCTCGCTCGCTCGAAGCCAGAGCTGCCGCTCGGCGAGGACTGGGTGTACGAGCCGAAATACGACGGCTTCCGCGCGATCGCGTTCGTGGACGGCGATGAATGCGTTGTCCAGTCACGCTCGGGCAAGCCGCTGTCCCGATATTTCCCGGAGCTCAGGTTTCCCGCCGGGCGGTACGTGCTCGACGGGGAGATCGTCATCGACGGCGAGGACGATCTCCAGGACTTCGGCGCCCTGCAGCAGCGGATCCATCCCGCTGCGTCGCGGATCGCGATGCTCGCCGAGCAGACGCCCGCGCGGTACGTGGCCTTCGACCTGCTCGCCCGCGATGACGAAGCGTTGCTGGACCGCCCGCTCTCGGAGCGCCGCGCCGCCCTCGAAGCGCTCGTATCCGATCCCGTGCGGGTGACACCCCTGACCAGCGATCCGGCACAGGCGGAGCCGTGGCTGCTGCACGGTGAGGGCGTGGTGGCCAAGGACCGGCGCGCGCCGTACCGTCCGGGCCAGCGGACCGGGATGGTCAAGATCAAACGCCTGCGGACGATCGACGCGGTGGTGGCCGGCTACCGCCCCGGCAAGGAGGCCGGAACCGTGGGGTCGCTGATCCTCGGCCTCTACGACGACGGCGGGAGGCTCCATGTGGTCGGCCATTCGTCGGGTCTGCGCGCCGGGGAGAAGCGTGCGCTGGTCCAGCGGCTGGAACCCTATGAGACCGGTGAGCGAGGGCACGGCGATCCGAGCCGCTGGAAGAACGAAAAGGATCTGGAGTGGATCTCGCTGCGCCCCGAGTTGGTCGTCGAGGTGACCTTCGACCACGCCAGCGAGGGACGGATCCGGCACGGCACCAAGATCCTGCGCTGGCGCGAGGACAAGTCTCCGCGCGAGTGCCGGCTCGAGCAGATGCAGAGCTAGTGGACGCCGACGTCCTCGTCGTGGGCGCCGGCTTGTCCGGGCTGGTCGCAACGGCCGAGCTCGCGGATGCTGGTCGCCGGGTGATCCTGATCGATCAGGAGCCCGAGGTGTCGCTGGGCGGTCAGGCGTTCTGGTCCTTCGGCGGCCTGTTCCTGGTCGACTCACCCGAGCAGCGCCGGTTCCGGATCCGCGACTCGGCCGAGCTCGCGTGGCAGGACTGGCTCGGCACGGCCTGCTTCGACCGGCCCGAGGATCACTGGCCCAGGCGCTGGGCCGAGGCCTATGTCGAGTTCGCCGCCGGCGAGAAACGCGCCTGGCTGCACGAGCAGGGCGTACGCTTTCTTCCGTACCCCGGCTGGGCGGAACGGGGCGGCTACCTGGCCACGGGTCACGGCAACTCCGTGCCGCGCTTTCACATCACCTGGGGTACCGGCCCGGGACTGCTCGAGCCTTTCCTCCGGCGCGTTCGCGAGGCCGTCACCCGCGGCCGGGTCACGGTGCGCTTCCGCCACCAGGTCGACCGCCTGACCCTCACAGCAGGCGCCGTCGACGGGGTCGCCGGCACGGTGCTCGAACCCAGTTCCGCGGCTCGCGGAGCGCCGAGCAGCCGTACGCCGGCCGGAGAGTTCGAGCTCCACGCTCAGGCGGTGATCGTCACCGCCGGAGGCATCGGGGCCAACCACGAGCTGGTCCGGGCGAACTGGCCAGCCCGGCTCGGGCGCGCGCCGGCGCACATGCTGTCCGGGGTCCCTGACCACGTCGACGGCCGGATGGTCGAGATCACCCGGAGCGCGGGGGCCAATCTGATCAACCCGGACCGGATGTGGCACTACACCGAGGGGATTGAGAACTGGAGTCCGATCTGGAGCCGGCACGGGATCCGGATCCTCCCCGGGCCCTCACCGCTGTGGCTGGATGGCAGCGGCCGCCGGCTGCCCGTGCCGCTGTTTCCGGGCTTCGACACGTTGGGCACGCTCGCGCACATCATGCAGACGGGCTACGACTACACCTGGTTCGTGCTCACGCAGAAGATGATCGAGCGGGAGTTCGCGCTGTCCGGGTCAGAGCAAAACCCGGACCTGACCGGGCGCAGCGTGCGCAAGCTGCTGGCCAGTCGCGTGCTGAAGGGCGCGCCGCCCCCGGTCGAGGCGTTCAAGCGCCACGGCACCGATTTCATCGTCGAGCACGACCTGCGGGCGCTGGTCCGGCGGATGAACGCGCTGACCGGCGACTCGGTCCTCGACGCGGGCGAGCTCGAGCGGGTGATCGTGGCGCGTGACCGTGAGCTGCGCAACCCGTTCGCCAAGGACAGCCAGGTGACCGCGATCCGCGGCGCGCGGCGGTATCTCGGCGACCGCATGACCCGTGTGGCCGCACCGCACCGGATCCTTGACCCCGGCGCGGGCCCGCTGATCGCCGTGCGTCTCTCTATCCTCACCCGCAAGACGCTGGGGGGCATTGAGACCGACCTCGGCTCGCGGGCGCTTGCGCCGGGGGGCAGGGTTGTCCCCGGGCTCTACGCGGCCGGGGAGATCGCCGGCTTCGGCGGCGGCGGAATGCACGGCTACAGCTCGCTGGAGGGCACGTTCCTCGGCGGGTGCCTGTTCTCCGGCCGGACGGCCGGGCGTGCGGCGGCTCGGGCTGTGGCCTGAGTCACTCCTTGCGCGCCCGGCTCGGCTGTACGCGCTTCGGCTCCCCGCTCTGCTTGCGGAAATGTGGCGGCCACGGAGCGTCACCGAGACCCGCGGCCTCGTCACGCTGTGATTGATCAAGCAGCGCCTGGAGCGAGCCGGGATGCTGGTCGATGTCAGCGCTCGGGTCGCCCACGGCGGCCAGCCGGGCCGGCACCGTGTCAAGCCGCAGTTCGCCCGGCTCGACGGCTGCGACCTCGTCCCACTGCAGCGGCGTCGAGACGCGAGCGTCGGGCGTGGGCCTGACGCTGTAGGCCGAGGCGACAGTGCGATCGCGCGCATTCTGGTTGTAGTCGACGAACACGCCGTGCCGCTCCTCCTTCCACCATTTCGACGTGGCGAGCTCGGGTGCCCGGCGTTCTACCTCGCGGGCCAGCGCGATCGCGGCGCGCCGGACCTGATCGAAATCGTGCTCAGGGTGGATCCGGACGTTGACATGAATCCCGCGCGATCCGCTGGTCTTCGGAAACCCGGTCAGCCCGTGATCCTCCAGCACCTCGCGCACGACCAGCGCCACCTTTCGCACGTCATCCCAGCTCGCCTCGGGCGTGGGATCGAGGTCGACCCGGAGCTCATCGGGATGGTCGAGGTCGCTCTTTCGGGCCGGCCACGGGTTCCAGTCGATCACTCCCAGGTTCACCGCCCAGACCAGGTGGGCGGCATCGTTGGGGAGCAGCTCGCGGGCGGTCCGACCGCTCGGGAAGGTGACCTCGGCGGTCTGCAGCCATTGGGGGGCAGTGTCGGGCACGCGCTTCTGAAAGAACGGCTTGCCGGCGGCGCCATCGACGAACCGCTTGAGCACCGTGGGCCGGTCGCGTAGATGGTTGATCACCGGAGCGGAGCACTCGAGGTAGAAGTTGATCAGGTCGAGCTTGGTGATTCCCCGCTCGGGAAAGTAGACCTTGGTCGGATTGGAGACCCGCACCTCGGTCCCTGCGGCCTCGATCATCACGTGGTCGGCCATCGCTCGCGGGACAGCATGACGGATGGCCCGCGATACTGCCGTCGTGCGAGCTGACCCGGCGATCCCCGACACCGTGCTGGTCGCGCCTGACTCGTTCAAGGGCACGCTGAGCGCCGGAGAGGTGGCGGCCGCGATCGGGGCTGGGCTGCGAGCGGCCGGTGCGAAGACCGATCTCTGCCCGGTCGCCGATGGGGGCGAGGGGACACTGGCCGTCCTGGGCGAGGCGCTCGGGGCCGAGACGCTGACCGCGGACGTCCATGATCCGCTGGGGCGGGAGATACACGCGGTGTTCGGGTTGGTGGCGGGGCGGAGGGCTCGTCCGTCGGCCGGCGTGGTCGAGGTGGCTGCGGCCAGCGGGCTCGGCTTGGTGGCTGAGTCCGAGCGCGACCCCGTCGCCGCGAGCACGTTCGGCACCGGAGAGCTGATCTTGGCGGCACGGCAGGCCGGCGCCGAGGTCATCTACGTCGCCGCGGGCGGCAGTGCGACCAGCGACGGCGGCGCCGGGGCGATTCAGGCAATCCGACAGGGGGGAGGCCTGGAGGGCGCGCGACTGGTTGTGCTGTGCGACGTGCGCACTCCGTTCGAGCAGGCGGCCGAGGTGTTCGGACCGCAGAAGGGGGCGGACGCGGCAGCCGTGCGGACGTTGACCCGTCGTCTCGCCGCGCTCGCGCGGCGGCTGGAGCGGGACCCGCGCGGGGTGCCGATGACCGGCGCGGCGGGCGGCTTGTCCGGGGGCCTGTGGGGGGCGTTCGGGGCCGAGCTCGTGCCCGGTGCAACGTTCGTGCTCGATTCCCTCGATTTCGAGCCGCGGATGCGCGCCGCGCGAGCGGTCATCGCGGGCGAGGGCCGGCTCGACAGCCAGAGCCTGGCCGGCAAGGCGGTGTCGGAGGTGGCGACTCGAGCCCGGCAGGCGGGCGTTCCCTGCTACGCGGTCGCCGGTTCGTCTGCGCTCGACGCGTTCGGGCAGCGGATCCTGGATCTGGAGGCCGTTTTGGAGGCGGGTACTCCCAGGGAGCTGGAGCAGGCCGGACGACGTCTGGCGCAGCTACTGTTCACCTGACATGGGCAAAGTCCTCGCCGAGATCGACGATCATCTCCGACGCTGGATCGCCGATCAATCGCTGTTCTTCGTGGGCACGGCGCCGCTCGCCGGAGACGGTCACGTCAACGTGTCCCCTAAGGGCCCGATCGATACGCTCAGGGTGCTCGGCCCGCACGCGGTGGCCTACCTCGACATGGTCGGCAGTGGCGCCGAGACGATCGCCCACCTGCGCGAGAACGGCCGCGTCGTGATCATGGTCTGCGCGTTCACGGGCCCGCCGCAGATTGTGCGCCTGCACGGGCGAGGTGAGGTCGTGACGGCAGCGGATCCCGGCTTCGACGATCTGCTCGCGCGGTGCTCGTTTGCCGAAGGGGGCATCCCGCAGGCGCGGCGGGCGATCGTCAACGTGAGCGTCGACCGCATCGCCGATTCCTGTGGGTACGGGGTGCCGCTGATGAACTACCAAGGCGCGCGGCCCCATCAAGAGCTCTGGGCCGCCAAGCGACTCCGGACCGGCGGCGAGGACGCACTCGTCGAGTACCAGCGCCAGAAGAACTCGCACAGCATCGATGGGCTGCCTGCGCTCGATCGTCTGTAGTCAGACTTTCTGGCTACCGAACTATCGCTGGTACCCTCAGGAACATGACGTCGGCCGTGCAGACTCCCACCGAAACCAAAGCGGCCCTTTCGGGTGACCTCTGTTGGCTGCTCTCGCGGGCCAGTCACGCGCTGATGACCGAGTTCTCGGCCGCCCTCGAAGACTTCGACCTCTCGCCCCGCGAGCACGGGGTGCTGAGCACCGCGATCAGCGGGGAGCACACGCAGACCGAGCTCGCGCGGATGATCGGCCTCGACAAGACGACGATGGTCGTGACGGTCGATGAGCTGGAGGCCGCCGGTCTCGCCGAGCGGGTGCCCTCGCCGACCGATCGCCGCGCGCGGGTGATCAAGGTCACGCCGGCCGGGATGCGGAAGGTCGCCGAAGCCGACGAGATCCTGTGCCGCGTGCGCGAGGATGTGCTCGAGGGCCTGCCTGATGACGAGCGCGAGATCTTCTTGCGCTGTCTGGGCAAGTTGGCCGGCGGACCAGACGGGCGTTTGTCCGCACCGGTCCAGTGCTCGCACATAGTTCGCCGCCGCGCCTGAACGCTGACCCGCGCTGAAGCCCCGCCCGACCGCGGCCTGAAGCACACGTGAGGCGAGTCTCTGCTGTAGCAGAGTCATCTATCCGAGATAGATCCGTTCTGGACAATCTGCTACGGTATCAACGCCTACCTGATCGCCTTCGGCGGTCTGCTGCTCCTCGTCGGCCGGTTGGGCGATCTGATCGGACGCAAGCAAATCTTCCTGGCCGGATTGATCGTGTTCACGCTCGCATCGCTGGTCTGCGGGCTGGCCCAGAGCCAGGCGATGCTGATCGGCGCGCGGTTCGTCCAGGGGATCGGCGGCGCAATGACCTCAGCCGTGATCCTCGGAATGATTGTGACGATGTTCCCCAAGCCGATGGACCGCGCGAAGGCGATCGGGGTGTACAGCTTCGTCGCCTCGGCCGGGGGTGCCCTCGGACTTCTGCTGGGCGGCGTGATCACGCAGGGGATCAACTGGCACTGGATCTTCTTCGTCAACATCCCGATCGGTCTGGCCGCTGGCTTCTTCGCCATCCGCCTAATTGCCAACGAACAGGGTGTCGGCCTGCGCCACGGTGCCGACGTGTCCGGCGCGCTCCTGCTCGTGAGCTCGCTGATGCTCGGCGTGTACACGATCGTTGAGGCGAGCACCTACGGCTGGGGCTCTGCCCACACGCTCGGCTTCGGTGCTGCCGCGGTGGCGTTGCTGGCCGGATTCGTCGTGCGTCAGACGCAGGCGAGGGAGCCGCTGGTGCCGCTGCGGATCTTCCGCTCGCGCACCGTCACCGGCGCCAACCTGATCCAGGTGCTGATGGTGGCCGGCCTGTTCGGGATGTTCTTCCTGGGCGCGCTGTACATGCAGCGGGTCCTCCACTACGACGCGATCCAGGTCGGTCTCGCCTTCCTGCCCGTCGCGCTCGGCATCGCCGTCATGTCGCTCGGCGTCTCGGCGCGCGTGATCACCCGCTTCGGCGCCAAGTCAGCGCTGCTGCCGGGGCTGGCGTTCGCGGCGCTGGCGCTGCTTCTGTTCCGCCGGGCTCCGGCGAACGCGGGCTACGTCGGTGATCTCCTGCCGTCGATGGTGCTGCTTGGAGTGGGCGCGGGTCTGGCCTTCCCGTCGCTGATGACGCTCGCCATGTCCGCCGCCACTCCGGAGGACTCCGGACTGGCCTCGGGCCTCGTCAACACCACACAGCAGGTCGGTGGCGCGCTGGGGTTGGCCGTGCTGGCCACGCTCTCGACCACGCGCTCAAACTCGGCGCGAGCCAGCGGCGACTCGTTGACCACGTCGCTGATGAGCGGTTACCACCTGGCTTTCACCGTCGGCACAACCATGATGCTGGCCGCAGTGGGGCTGGCCGCAGTACTGGTGAAGGCCCAGCCGCTGGTCGTCGCCGAACAGGCTCCGGCGGAGCTCCCCGAGATTGACTACGCAGAGGAGGCGGCGTGATCCTGTGGCTGTTGTTTCGTCCCCCAGGCGCGACGGAACCGGCGCGCCTGCGACGGTCAAGATCGTCGCCATCAGACGCCCCGCGCAGTAGCGCCAGGCCAGCGCCGGCTGGCTAGATCTCTCCGCTGGTGTCGGACGGAGGCCCTGTTGACTTCGTCGCCGCCGGAGGAGTGGAGTGGACCGGGAGCGCTTCGAGCTCTCGGTCCTCGGGCGTCAGGCAGACCCGGCAGAAGTCATCACCGAAGGGCGTCAGATGGATGCTCCGGCGCACTACCTTCGCCTGACGGACGGAGTGAATCGCTTCGATCACGTCGGGTTGCGCCTCCAGCACTTGATACTTGAGCGGGTCGCGCAGCGTCTCGCGAGAGAACCAGACCATCCCCAGCCGGAACAGGTTGTTCAGGTAGGACGGGACCCGGTCGACGTACCGGCAGCCGGAACGCGCGCCGATCATCGACAGCCCAGGGGCGATCAGCCGGGAGCGGACCACGCCGATCGGTCCCCCGGTGCGGACGTCGATCGATGGCTGGGGCCCTTCGAGCAGGAGGAGTCGCAGGATCCGGCCCTCGTCCGGAGCGAGCTCGGAGAGGATCCGCTCGTAGGCCGGGTGGGCCTCGTCCTCGTAGCGCACGTCACGTGATTTGCGCAGCAGCAGCTCGCCCTCTTCGCGGAGCGTCCGCGCCACTCGCTCGGAGTGGTTCTCCGGCCGGCCGTTTCCCTTCACGGCGGCGGCCGCGGCGTCCTGGTCGGCCGCCGTGGGCTCGGGCATGCCCGGGATCGAGCGACTGAAGGCACGCGCCAGGTCCAGCGCCTTCTCGGGCGAGCGCGCCACCTCCAGCATCTGGCCGGGCAAGCCGACGGAGTTGCGCAGCGCCCAACCAGTGGCATGCCACCAGGCGCTGAAGGCGATTCGGGCCATCCCGGGAACGGCGTCCCATCCCTCCGGGCCCTCGTATTCCTCGCCCCTCAAGGGAGGCTCGAACTCGTCGGAGGGCGGTAGAAAGTCGTCGCTCATGTCCCGAATAGCAGTAGGTGGATGATCCCCCCGCCGAGCCCCATCACGGCTCCGTGCAGGTACAGCATCCATTCGTCCTCCTTGATCGCCGAGCGCAGCATTTCGACGAAGTCACGGGACGGCAGCTCGCGCGTGCGGGCGGCGAACATCTCCCGAATCTTCTCGCTTTGATGCCGGCTGAAATCGGGGTCGCGGAAGGGAGTCATCGTGTAGCCGACGGCCTCCTGCGCGACCGAGTCCCGGATGCTGTCGTACTCGCGCGCGCCGACCGCGACGCGCACGGCTCCTCGCGCCGGCCCCGCGGCTCGATCGATCGCCGGCCCCATCGCCTCCTCGAGCATCTGGCGCGTCCGGTCGCCGCGCGGACCGTCGAGGAGAAAGTTGCCGATGTTCTCGAGCGTCACCACCTCGTTGGCGATGATGCCCGCGTAGACGTCCGCCACCTCGTCCTGCCGGCGCAGAAACAGGCCGTGGAGCTTGAGCGGCCCGAACCGGCGGACTTCTACAGGCTCGAAGATCACATACATCCCGAGCAGGTTCGTGGTCCAGCCCACGATCACACCGAGGATCGGCAGCAGCCACCACTGATGCGCGAAGTGGTCAATGATCGCCACCGGGATCCCGAATGTGAAACCAAACAGGAAACCGAAGTGGACCATCAGTCGCAGTTCCTTCTGGCCGACGTCCTTGAACACGCGGTTGACCAGGGCCGGATTGCGCTCGAAATGGTCGATCACCATCAGTTTCGGATCGAGCAGCTGGTCGATGTACTCCCCGATCTCGTCGGTGATCTGACCGACGATTCCCGGCAGTTGTTCCTGGACGCGCTCGTACACCGCCTGCTTGACCCGGGGCGGCACGTTCTGCCATAGCCCCGGCTGCTCCCGCCGCATGTTGCGGTCGACGATCGCCGGCACCTCTGGCTTGAACATGGAGACGATGTGGTCGGCGATCTCGTCCGGATCGAGCTGCTGGTAGAACTCCCCCGGGGTGCCAAGCTTGGCGATCGCCTTGTCGACGGAGATGCTCCCCATCTTCGCCGCCCGCGCCGGGACAATCCCCTGCCAGCCGATCCCCCCCTGCATGATTCCCGGGATCTCCTGGAGCTTGCGCGGGAGCAGCGTCGCGAGGTCTTGCAGCCCGGGGATCCTCAGGCCGTGGAAGCGCACCGGGTTGAACAGCATGATCAGCCCGGTCCAATTGATCAGCCAGCCGACCGCCCCCGTGAAGAACGGGATCGAGATCAGCTTCAGCCACTCGCTCGTACTCATATGTGCGGCGCCTCTCCGGACCGGCGGCCGGCTTGCGGCCGCGGGGCTGCGGACGCTATCGCGTCAGCGGCGCACGCGCTGCGGTCGATCTGCCGCGCGCGGACCGTCCGTTCAGCACAGCCTGCCCGCAGGGTGAGTCGCGCCGGAGCCGGTGGGAGCACCCGCCGGAGCTCCTAGTGGGTCGTCCTTGAAGTTCGTGGATTCGTGTAGGTATCGTGCCAGTCACCCCGAAGTTCTCGTCGACTTGTTCGGCGAAACTGGAGCTGGCGATGGGTGTCATCAAGCAGATCACGGTGTCGG
>JBPCMW010000076.1:0-7474 GCA_051001875.1 Solirubrobacteraceae bacterium
TGATCGCGATCAGGCAAGCGCCGCCCACCCCCACCAGCCACCGCCCGCCCGGCCATCCGAGCACGCCCGCCGCGGCGTGCCGCTGGTCCTGCGTTTGGTTGCCGGCGCTGCCGATCAACACCCGGACCGCAACGCTGAAGAAGCCGAGGTAGACCACGGCGGCCCCGAGGTTGGCCAGGCGATCCTTGAGCTTCGAACCGCCCCCGCCCTCGGGGCCACCACCGAGCGCGGCGATCGCAAGCTTCCACAGCGCGTAGGCGAGCAGGCCCACCGCGATCGCCACCATCGCCACGCGGCCCAGTGGCGCTTGAACGATCAGGGTCAGTGCTCCCTGCTGGTTCGGCTTGGCGGCCGAGCTGTTTCCGTTGACGGCGAGCCGCACCGCGATCGCTCCAATCAGGGCATACGTGAGCCCGCGGGCCACAAACCCGGTCCGGACGAGCCAGCCGAGCGGTCGCGCGTCCCCAAGCCCGTCGGCCCCTGGCTTACCTGCGGCGGGTTGCGCCGCGGCGGTCACTCCGCCTCGCTCTCGGCCAGCTCGCGCTTGAGCACCTTGCCGGTGGGGTTGCGCGGCAGCTCGTCGAGGAACCGCACCTCACGCGGGACCTTGTAGCGCGCGAGGTTGCTCTTCACGTGGTCCTTGAGCTCAGACTCGCTGGCCTTCTTGCCCGGTTCGAGCACGACGAACGCCCGCAGTCGCTGGCCGAACTTGTCGTCGGGCACGCCGATCGCGGCGGCCTCGGCGACCGCCGCGTGACGGGTGAGCAGGTCCTCCACCTCCTTGGGGAACACGTTCTCCCCGCCGGAGACGATCATCTCGTCGTCTCGACCCTCGATGAACAGCCTTCCGGCTTCGTCGAAACGCCCGACGTCGCCGGTCGACATCATGCCGTCGAGCTGATCCTTGCCACCGCCGCCGGTGTAGCCCGCGAACAGCATCGCGTTGGCAACGAAGATGCGGCCTGTCTCACCCTGCTGCACGGGGCCGCCGTCCTCGTCGAACAGGCGGACGAGCGACCCGCGCGCCGGCTTGCCGGCGGTGCCGGGGGCGGCGCGCAGGTCCTGCGGAGTCGCGAGCGTCACCGAGGACACCTCGGTCGAGCCATAGAGGTTGTAGAGGTTCTCGCCGAACTCATCCATCCAGCGCGTGGCCAGGTCCCCCGGCAGCGCCGACCCGCTTGCGCACACCGCACGCAGGGAACCTGTGTCGTATTTCTCCCGCGTCTTGTTCGGGAGTTCGAGGATCCGCTGCAGCATCACCGGCACGGCGACGAGTACCTCGCAGCGGTGCTCCTCGATGTCTCGCAGACACTCCTCCGGGTCGAACCGGCGGCGCAGCACGAACGTGGCCCCGAGCGCCATTCCGAGCGCGAAGTTCGAGAACCCCCAGGCGTGAAACAGCGGCGCGGCGATCCTTATACGTTGCCCCTCATGCAGCGGGATCCGCTCGAGCAGCGCCGCCGCTGGGTCGAGGGTGCGTGGCATGTCCCCGCGCTGCGCGCCCTTGGGCAGGCCGGTCGTCCCGGAGGTGAGGATCGTCACCCCGCCCACCCGCCCGGGCGGGGACAGCCCCGCGGGGTCGCCCTCCCGGACGACCTCTCCGATGGCTCGCCCGTCCGGGTCCTCGCCGTCGCGCCAGGCGACGAACCGCTTGCGTCGCCGTCCTGCATCGTGCACGAGCTCCTCGAACTCCTCGTCGTAGATCAGCGCGGCGACCTCTTCCCGCTTGCACACCTCGGTGATCTGCGGAGCGGCGAACGAGGTGTTGAGCAGCAGTACGTCGGCGCCGAGCTTGCCGGCGGCGAAGATGCCGTCGAGGAAGCCTCGGTGATCTCGGCACAGCAGCCCGATCCGGTCGCCCTCACAGACGCCGTCCTGCGCCAGCTCGTTGGCGACGGAGTTCGTCCGCGCGTCGACCTCCGCGTAGGTCAGCGTTCCGAGCTCGTCGATGACCATCGGGCGGTCGGGGTGCCGGATCGCTCCGACGATCACGCCGGTCGCGGTCGAGGCCCGCCAGCGCGCACCGGCCAGCGCGATCCGCGCGAGCTTGTCCGGGCGCATCGGCGCCACCAGCCCGGCTTGGGCCAGGATCCGGACGTTGTCGCCCTCGTGCAGGAGCCGGCTGAGCGGATTCGGACCGTCGGGCGCTGACGGCTCGTCCCCCTCCAGTTCTCGCTTTGCCTCCTCCAGCGAGCGCCGCAGGTTGCTCGAGACCATCCGGAAGGACAGCAGCTCGGCGATCGAGCCGAGCACGACCCCGGGCGCGTTGTAGGACAGGCGGACCGTCACCCGGGTGCGCCCGCCGCCGGCCGCCCGCATCCGGATCCGGCCCCGCTGCTCGATCCCGGTCACGCTCGTCCACGCGAGGTCGCGCTGCTCGTCGTACTCGACCACCTCGATCAGGCCGCCCACCTCAGCTGAGCCGACACGCAGGCGCATCCGGTAACGCGCACCGGCGCCGGGCTCCCGGTCGGGATCCTCGGGCTCGAGGTCGGTCACCCAGCTGAATACGCGGGGGAAATTGGCCGGGTCGGCGAACAGCTCCCAGACGTCATCGGGATCGGCGGCTACCAGCTGACTGGCCTGGGCTCTCATCCGACCACCGGCAGGCGGCGCTCTTGGCCCAGCGCGGTGAGCACATCCTGCATGCTCGCGAGCAGCTCCTCGTTGATCTCCTCGACATCGGGATCCTTGCCGAAGCGCTCGCGCAGGTCGATCGGCGGCATCACCTGGATGGTGATCTTGGCTGGCAGCGGCAGGTGCCCGATAACTCCCGGCATCAACCCGAACGGGAGCCCGAACATGATCGGAACCGTCTTCAAGCGGAGCATCCGGTCGACCCGCATCAGCTTCGCGAGCCGCTCGCCGCGGGTCAGGAACAGCGCGGTCTCCTGGCTCCCGATCGACACGACAGGCTGGATCGGCACGCCCAGGCGCAGGGCGAGGCGGATGAACCCGGTACGTCCGCCGAAGTTGACCTTCGCTGACTCCCAGCTCGGGCGGAACACCTCATAGTCGCCGCCCGGATACACGAGCACGGCCGCGCCCGAGCGCAGCGCGAGTTCCGCGTTGTTCGGATCCGCGGCCACGGTCCCGTAGCGGCGCACCATCCAGCCGAGTGGTGAGGTCACCACCCCGTTGTGAGCCAGCTGGTAGAAGCGGCGCTCGACGCCGAAGTACGTGCTGAAGGCCAGCACGAATACGAACAGGTCGGGCGCGACCATCCCCCCGGAGTGGTTTCCGACCAGCAGTACCGGTCCCTCACGCGGGATGTGGTGCAGGCCGCGCACGTCGGCGCGGAAATACAGGCTCGCCAGCGCCCACAGACCGGGCAGCGTCTCGCGAATGTAGTCGGTGTCGCGCTCGTCGAGATCGGCCGCGGGCACTAGGTTCGCGAGCCGCTCGGTCACCGCACCGACCGCTCCCGACAGCAGCCCGCCCGCCCGAGAAGCTCCTGTCTTACGCTCGGCCACGGCGCAAGGCTACCCAGTGTGCGCCTGGTCACGCTCCGCCGGTTGACCGGGACCTCTGCGACAATCTTCCGGAGGGGAAGGAGGGGCAGGTGCACTGATGACACAGCCCCCAGCCACACCTCAGCAGCTGAGGACGCCGACGTGATCCTCGATGGACCCCGCGCGATCGTTGCGCGTCAGAGGTGCGCTGAGCGGGCCGCGAACGCCTTCGCCTCGGACTGCACCAGCGCGATCAGGTTCCCGAGGGCGATGTTGGCGTCGACCAGGTGCAGGCCCCAGGTTCCATCTGGGCTGGGCCTGGGCGTCGGGGAGCCGCCGAGCGCGGAGATCTGCAGCACGTTGGCGTGGTTGGCCGACGAGCAGCGGGCGCGGTAGGCGCCGGGCTCGGACAGCCACGTCGTCGACGCCTTCGGATAGGTGAAGCCGAGCAGCGCGATCCCGACGGCCAGCGTGCTCCGCTGGTAGAACGGCGTGGACGGAGCAATCAGATTGACGCGTCCCGCGCCGCCGCCGAGCGCCGCCGGGTTGGTGCAGAGAACGGAATCCGCCGGATCGGCGCTGACGCCGAACAGGCTGTGGGCGATGACCGGCGTGTCGAAGGTCGAAAACGCGACGACGCAGCCGAGCTGGAGCGCTGAGTGGCAGGCCCGGATGTGCTTGAAGTCCCCGGCGACATCGGAGCCATGCTTGACCAGCACGTCGCCGCCGAGCAGGATCGCCGACAACAGCCGCTTGCGGACCGCGGGGTGGCTGTCGACGTCCCGCGCGATCACGCGGCGCAGCACGAACGATCCCTGCGAATGTCCGATCAGCACGAAGCCGTGCCCGTGGTTGTAGTGGGCCAGGTAGTCCTCGAACGCCCTGTGGACGTCCCCCGCCGGGACCCTCAGCTCCGACGGGCTCTCTCGGTTCCCCGACGCCAGCGCGGCGATCGTCACCTGGCGGTACATCGGCGCGAACACACGGCAGTACTGCGAATACCGGGCGACCTGATAGAGCGCAATCGAGCGCTCGACGGGGTCGACCTTGAAGTTGGCCAGCGTGGTCTTCTGGTCGCTGACCGTCGGGTACACGTAGAAGCAGTCGATCGCCGGGTGCTTGACCGCCTGGGGATGGATCACGCGCAGTTTCCTGCCGGCGGGCGAGAACACGGTCGTGGCCAGTCCCGGAGTGCACGGATCAGGTCTGCTGCCCGGCTTGCACAGCCAGACCGTTTTGGCGCCGGCCAGCGAGGCATTGGCCGCGATCGCGATCGCGATCGCGAGCACGACAGCGAAAGGGCGAAACGCCCGGACGCGGTTCACCCGATGGTCAGTCTTCGCGCGGCGGGGGCTGGAAGACGATCCGCTTGAGCTCGGTGAGCGCGTTGCCGCCCAGCCGCAACGCGGTCTGAAAGCCCTCCTGCCCCAGTTCGCCGGCGTCGAGCGCGCGGCGCAGCTCGTCCAGAGCGGGCCGTTCCTCGTCGGTCACCTGGTCGCGGGGAGCCTCGAGCAGAATCAGGTGCCGCGGGCGTCGCAGTCCGTGCGCCAGCCGTACGTAACGCTCGCGCTGATCAGCATCGAAGCCGGCCACGGGAATGACCACGGTGCTGCTGGCCTGCAGGCGCTTGAGCACGGTGGCTTCGAGCAGCTCCTCGGCCCGGGGGCCGATCTCCTCCTCCGGGACCCGGCCGGCCAGCATCGTCGCGATCTTGGGGGCTGAGAGGACCGCGCCTCGCTCCTCGATCACGCGTTCGACGAACTTATCGGGAATCGAAGCCGCGGCACCGACCACTACCAGCAGGCTGCCGGGCGAGTAACGCAGGCGATGAGCGGGACGCAGCACGCGCGAGCGGACTGAGACATCGACCGGCCTTGGTGGCGCGCCGTCGCGGCGCGGCCGTTCAGAGGACCAACCCGTGCGCTCGTCGGAGCCGATCTTGACGCTGCGGGGTCCACTCGAGTCGGGCATAGCTACCACTATGGCGCAGCCGGGCCGTGGATGCCGCGCTCTAGCCCCGCGAGGCGGTGGCGGTCCGCTCGATCAGCTGGGCCGCGCTGGGCGGACCGGGGCGCGCCTGGAGCCGCTTCGAGGCCCTGGCGCACCGGGCTCTGAGCGTCTCATCGCCGAGTAGGCGCTCGAGGGTGCTGTGAAGCTGCTCCTCCTGAAACGAGTACGTGGGTAGCCGCACGCCGAACCCGCACTCGTCAACGCGCTGAGCGTTGTCATGCTGATCCCAGAAGATCGGCAGCATCAGCATCGGCTTGCCGAACCACATGCACTCGGTCGTCGTGTTGTTGCCGCCGTGGGTGATCACTGCGTCTACGTGGGCCAGCACGGAGGTCTGGGGCAGGAACTCCTCGCCGATCATGTTCTCGGCCAGATCGATCTCCGCGTGCTGCGGGCCCTTGCTGACGACGTAGCGGTGGGGGGTACGGGAGAGAACGTCGATCAGCCGCCGCATCAGCGCCACGTCCGCCGACCCGAGGGAACCGAGACTCAGGTAGATCAGCCGCCGCCCGTCCGGTGCGGGTGGGGACCATGGCTCGTCGGTGGCGCGAACGCAGGTCTCGAGGTTGTGCCATGTGGGGGGCAGCGACAGGGTGCGCGGGTAGTCGAGCTCGGCCGGAAACAGCATCAGGTTCAGCCACGGCGACTCGTGGATCATCTCCAGCTCGGGCAGCGGCGGTGCGCCGCGCTCCACGCAGAAGGCGGAGAACTCACGCTGCAGCCCGCCGATCTGGCGGGCGTACTCGTCGCGGAACTCGCGCCGGCCGTCGAGGTCGTCCTCGGCCAGGCCGGAGAATGGCGGGGGCAGCCCGGGATCCTTCAGCTCCAACGGGTTGCAGGAGAGGATCCTGACCCACGGGCGTGTACCGGCGGCGATCGCCGGGAAGGAGCAGACGTTGTCTTCCACGATCACGTCCGGCTCCAGCTCATCGAAGATCCCCACCAGCTGGTCGTCGACGTACCGTGCGCCGTCGACGAGGGCCTGCCAGGTTGGCGCGATGAACGTCTCGAGCTGAGCCAGCGTGCTCTCCCGGAACGCGGGCGCGGTGTCACGGATGAAGTCCTTCCAGAACTGCCCGGGCCGCTCCGGCTCGGCCGGGGCCGGGGCGAGGCGGATCGTGCGCTCCTCGAAGCCCTTGGCCCCCAGCGTGCCCGCGAATGACTCCTCCACCACGAACACGACCCGGTTACCGCTTCGCTGCAGCACGTCGCCGATCCCCACGCAGTTGTTGGTCGGGCCGAAGGCGCCCTCGGGAAAAAAGACGATGGTCTTGCCGGCGGTCTGCAACCGCCGAGAGCTTAACCGGCCGAGGGGCCGTCGGACGACGACCCCTCAGCCTTCTAGAACCGCGGCCGCCGCAGCGGCCGTTCCGGTAACCGGTTTGGCGAGCCGCGGGACGACGGCCGGTCTTCGCCGAACGCGCGGAGCACCTCCGCCTCGCTTGACCAGACCGGTGCCGGGCTGCGGCCCCACCGTCCCCGGACGGCGAGCCACCGTCCCCGGACGGCGAGCCACCGACGGCGCGCCGATGTGCTGCGCAGCCGAGCCGTCGCGGTTTGTGGATTGATCTGCATTGAACCTGCTCCTCATTCGTTCGAGCTGGGCCCAGGCAGGGGCCAGCGACCGGTGTCTCACCGGAAATTGACAGTGCGGTATGACAGGTCACCCAGAGCTCGGCGCGCTCGTGCGAACACGCACGGACGCCGACGGTGAACCTGCTGTAACTATGTGTCTGCCCCGCCCCGGGGCGGGGACGGTTTCTGAACCGCTCCCGCACCGAAACGTCCGCTATCCGGACGGAACTGCGCGTACGGGGCAGTAGAGATGTGATTAGGCGCTGGTCATGGGTGCATCACCTCGAGTGTTCAGAAAGGGCACAAAAAAAGGGCTCTCCTGTCGAGTTGGGGGTGACTCATCGGTGGGGGAGGTCGATGTGGATGCCAGCGCAGCAGAGGTAGATCATCGCGATCAGGGCGTCGGCTGAGTGAAATCCGTGGGCGCGGTGGCTGAT
>JBPCMW010000077.1:0-15829 GCA_051001875.1 Solirubrobacteraceae bacterium
ACGCCATCAACTTCCTGATGTCCACCCCCGCCCACCCGTATGAGCCGGTGAGGAGCTGCAGCACCGGCACCAGCCATGCGGCCAAGCAGAACCAGCGCGTCGCGGCCGGCTTGGACGCCGGCTACAAACCCTCCTGGCAGCTGCTCAACCGTTCGGAGGTCGGGCTCGTTGGCCACTCCTACGGTGCCGCCGGCGTCTCCTACATCGCGCAGTGGGACCCCCGGGTCAAGGCCGTGGTGGGGCTGGACAACCTCGGCGGTCCGAGTCCCAACGCCGCTCAGGAGGGGGACGTCTCGGGCTCTACGATCAGCGTGAACGTTGGTGAGGCGGGTTGCCCGGCTGACCCGGCCGACCGCACCACGGTTCCCATCACCAAGCCGGGCCTTGGCATCTCCGCCGACTACTTCTTGCCCCCGACCCCGAACCTCAAGCTGCCCGATCCGGCGACCAAGGAACAGCGGTCGGGCAACTACTCCAAGGCAAGCGTCGACTCAGGCGAGATCGTGATCCGCGGCGGCTCGCATCTGGACTTCTCCTTCATCCCCAACCAGGCGTTCGGGGCCTCCTATTACGGGCCGGACCTCATCGACTGGTACACGACCGCATGGTTCGACAAGTACCTCAAGCACGACCAGTCGGCCGACTCCAGGCTGCTGAGCGAGCGCTGGCGCGATTACGAGCCCGAAGCGGCGATCGATCCCAACCACGACGCCAACGCCTTCTCGTTCTACTACTACTCGCGCATGGACATACACCTCACGACCGGCCAGCGCTCCGACTGCGAGGACCTGCGCGACGGCTGCCCGGGAATGACCCCCACCGCCCAGGACGGCTACCCGGGCAACTACTCCTACCTCTCGATCGACACCAGCCCGGACAGCGTCTTCGAGCCAGGTCAAGGCCTGAAGGGAACCACGCCGGCCCGGAAGGGCTGTCCCGCGGCGACCGGGAAACTGCGCGGCAACACGCTCGGGCTCTTGCGGCTCGGGATGACCCGCGCACAGGCCCGCCACGCCTACAGGCTCAGCTCGACCCGCGGTTTTAAGTACAAGGACTTCTTCTGCCTGACGCCGAACGGGGTGCGCGTCGGCTACGCCTCGCCCAAGCTGATCCGCACCGTCCCGAAACGGGAGCGCGAGCACTTGCTGAAACACGTCATCTGGGCGTCGACCTCTAACGCCTTCTACAGCGTGCGGGGGATCCATCCTGGGGCCACGCTCACGGCGGCCGCCAAGGCTCTCCATCCGGCCGGCCCCTTCCACGTCGGGCTGAACTACTGGTACCTCGCCGCCAACGGACGCTCGACTGCCGTGCTCAAGGTCCGCCACGGAATCGTGGAAGAGATCGGCATCGGCGACAAAGCGCTCATCCACGGCCACAAAGCCGACCTCGCGTTCCTTGAAAACTTCGACTGAGCCAATCGCTGCGGGCCAAAGTCATGCTGGGCGGCGTCGGCCCCGCCAGGCTCTCCCCGCTATGCCGGCATTGCGGGTCCATCAGCGACGCTGGTCGCATCCCGCAGATTGGAGTCCTGCCGGGGGCGCTGGAGGCTCGTCGTCCTCGCTGGTAGATTCATCGCTAACGCGGTGGGCGTAGCTCAGCTGGTAGAGCTCCTGGTTGTGGTCCAGGCGGTCGGGGGTTCGAGTCCCCTCGCTCACCCCTTACCTTGATGATTCAGCGGACATCGCTGGTCTCGGGTTCGCAGCATCGCGCCGGCCCGCCCCCGTGAGCTGGGCGTTCAGAAGGGAAAGCTCGTGATCCGGGGCGTTCAGTGCGAGACAGAGGAGCGTAAAACCCAGAAACGGGCGAATGTGTTGATTGTCGCGCGGATCGGGGTACGCTAAAGGTGCAGGACGTTGGCGGCCGTCTCTGCGGGTGAGAGAGCAGCCGAGGTCCTTCGTTTCTAAGACGCCCGTGGCGCGTCCGCAGCGGCCCATCGGCGGCTGCCGAGGCATTGCAGCGCGAATGACGATCTCCGGGAGGAGTGGTCACTTTGTCCGCAGCGCCCCCCGACCAATCCCAGTTTCATTGCGACGTTGAGCTGCAGCGAGACGTGGGCGCCCCAGGGGTGGCCCGCCGATCGCTTGCGGCCTGCTTCGGGAGCACACTCGGGGCCGAGATGCTGACCGTGGCCAAGCTGCTGACCAGCGAGCTCGTGACCAACGCTGTGATGCACGGACAGGGCAGGATCACGCTCAGCGCACAGGCGAACGACAAGCGACTGCTCGTCGAGGTCGCGGACGAGGGGCCGGGCTTCGAGCGGGCAGTTACCAGGCGCGCCTCAGGGGACGCCGGGGGATGGGGACTGGGTCTCGTGGAGGCCGAATCGAGCCGCTGGGGAGCACACGAGGGCACCACCCACGTGTGGTTCGAGCTCGCTCGCCTGCGCGACGGGCAGCAGCCGGTCAGGCCCCCCGCGGGATGCGCGGGCCGCCTGCATCGCTCCTGAACGGCACTCCGGCGGCCGCGGCCACGGCCGCCCGAGCGGCCCTTCCGAGCGGCTAGGCCCGGGCTGCGCCCAGCACGTGCGGGTTGGTGATCACCCACGATGGGCCGAGGTTGATGTGACGGACCTTCGTCACGGTGAACCCGGCCGCTTCGATCGCGCCTACGGTGTCCCGCGAGCAATGGCATCCGCCACCGACCAGGGGCCACACGCCGGACCGATCCAGGGTCCGCTGGAATCCCGCCTTGCGCTCTCCGTCGGCGCGGACGTGCTCCAGAAACCGCAGCTCGCCGCCGGGCTTCACCACCCGGCGCAGCTCCGCGAGCGCCGATCCCGGGTCGGGAACCGAGCACAGAACCAGGCTGGCGACGACGGCGTCAGCCCGGCCGGACTCGACCTGCAACGCGTCTGCGGTTGCCGCCTGGACGGTGACCTGGACCGCCGCGGCCGACGCAGCGACCTGCGCCCTGGCACGCATATACGGCTCCGGCTCGAGCGCGATCACCTGATCGACGCCGGCCGGATAGTGGGAGAAGTTGATCCCGTTGCCCGCGCCGACCTCGACAACCGTGCCCGAGAGGCCGGCCAGCATCTCCTCGCGGTAGGGCCCCGCCTCTGCCTCCATCAGCCGACTGAGACGGTCGAAGACTCGAGCGAAGATCGGATGCCGGACTGGGCTACTGGCCATCGTCGAATCGTCGCACTTTTGTCACTCAGGCCGCGCCCCGGGCCACGCACGGCATCTCACGCCACGCCTCGGGCGACGCACAGCATCTGGAGCCGCTCCATCGCGTCCGCCGGGCGCCCGGGCAGCGCGTCGAGCGCATCGGCGGCTCGGCGGAGATCCTCGATCGTCGCGTTGGGCGCCTCGAGGGCAAACCTCCCGAGCCACCGGACGGCGGCCCGCTCGTACCGGCGAGGGTCGCCGCCGCGCAGGACCAGGCAGATGCGCAGGGCGTCGTCGAGGGCGATCCGCGGCAGCTCGAGCGCGGCGGCCGTGACGAGCGCCTCGTTTCCCGTGGCCAATGCCCGCCGAAATCTGGCGTACGGGTTGCCATCGCTCGTCACGAACGTATGTTCGCATGCGAGGCCGACGGATGCGCCGGCGCGCTGGGGGGGCGGCGTCCAAAAGGTGCGCCGGATGGTCGCGCGGGGTAGGCTGAGAATCGGGGCTGAGCCGGTCCCGTCATGAGGAGAGAGGCGATATCCAGATGTCGGTGAAGGCATCCGAGCTTGAGGAAGAGCTGATCGACGCCGTCTGCGCTCGCGTCCGGGAGCGGCTACCGGAGCCCCTCATCTCCGCCTGCGAAGCGTTCGTTCGCCAGTACTACCGCTGGGTCCCGGCGGAGGATCTGGCCAATCGAAGCCCGGAGGATCTGTTCGGCGCCGCGCTGGCCCATTGGAGGCTGCTCGCGCGGCGCGCGCCGGAAGAGATGAAGGTTCGCGTCTACAACCCGGAGCTCGAGCAGCACGGCTGGCAGTCGCCGCATACCGTGGTGGAGATCGTCACCGACGACATGCCGTTCCTGGTCGACTCGGTGACGATGGAGCTGGCCAGGGCTGGATATGCACTGGATCTCGTCATCCACCCGGTGATCCGGCTGCGGCGTGACGGCGACGGAAACGTGATCGATGTCGTGGCCCCCGAGCAGGAGGCCCCGGATGCACGCAGTGAGTCGATCCTCCACGCCGAGATCACTCGGGAGCCGGACCGGGACCCGCTCGAGCGCCTCCGGAGCGACCTCGAGCGCGTCGTCGGCGAGGTCGATGCAGCGGTGTCGGATTGGGCGGCCATGCGCAGACGCGCGCTGGAGCTGGTCGACGAACTCGGGAGCCGGCCGCCACCGATCGCCGGTGACGAACTCGAGCAGGCCCAGCAGTTCCTGCGCTGGCTGACGGATGACCATTTCACCTTCCTGGGGTTCCGCGAGTACGACCTCGTCGTTGAAGACGGCGAGGCGTCCCTGAAGGTCGTGACGGACTCGGGGCTGGGGATCCTGCGCGGCCCCCCCAAGGCGTCGTACAAGAAGCTGGGGCCCAAGGCCACGGCACTCGCGCAGACGAGGGCGCCGCTCGTCCTCACCAAGGCCAACGCACGCGCGACCGTGCACCGGCCGGCTCACCTTGACTACGTCGGGGTCAAGCGATTCGGACCCGACGGCCGGGTGACCGGCGAGCGGCGGTTCCTGGGGCTGTATTCCACGGCGGCGTACCGCGAAAGCTCGCGCAACATCCCGCTCCTGGCCAACAAGGTGGACCAGGTTCTGGAGCGCGCGGGGTTCCCGATCGCCAGTCACGACGCCAAGGCACTGATCGAAATCCTCGAGTCCTATCCGCGCGACTCACTGCTCCAGATCGAGGTCGAAGACCTGTTCACGATGGCGATGGGGATCCTCGCCCTCGGAGAGCGCCAGCGCGTGCGTCTGTTCGTCCGCGCCGATGCTCTCGACCGTTTCGTGGACTGCCTGGTCTGCATCCCCCGCGACCGCTTCAACACCGAGAACCGGGAGCGGGTGGGCAGGATCCTCATCGAGGCGTTCGGTGGCAGCCACGTCGACTGGGCGCTCCGCCTGTCCGAGTCTGTGCTCGCCCGTGTGCAGTACATCGTGCATTGCCCAGACGGCGTTCAGGCGGTCCCCGACGTCAGCGAGATCGAATCGCGGCTCGTGCAGGCCACACGAGCCTGGTCGGACGATCTCAGCGACGCTCTCGTCGAGGAGCACGGCGAGGATCGCGGTGGGAAGATCCTGGCGCGGTACGCGCGCGCATTTCCCCCGGCGTACCGGGACGAGCGCGTGGCTCGGTCGGCGGTGGCGGACATCGCCCGGATCGAGGAGCTAGCCGACGCGGCCGAACCGATCATCAACCTGTACCGCCCGCTGGCGGCGCCCAAGGGAGTGTTTCGCTGCAAGCTGTTCAGCCGGGACGGAATCTCGCTTTCCGACGTGCTGCCGCGGTTCGAGCACATGGGCGCGAAGGTCGTGGACGAGCGGCCTTACGAGATCACGCCAGCCGGGCGTGACCCGGTGTGGATCTATGACTTCGGACTGCGCTGCGTAACCGACGACCTCGAGCGTGTGCGAGATCTCTTTCAGGAGGCATTCCTGGCCGTCTGGCGCGGCGATCTGGAGGACGACGGTCTGAACGCGCTCGTGCTCCGCGCCCAGCTGTGCGGAGAGGAGGTGATGATCATCCGCGCAATCGCCAAGTACCTGCGCCAGGGAGGGCTCGCCTTCTCTGACGCCTACATCGAGCTGACGCTGCTCGGGCATCCGCGGATAACCGTCCTGCTGGTGAAGCTGTTCGCACTCCGACTGGATCCGGACGCGCGGGACGCGGATGGAGCCGATCAGCTGCAAACGGAGATTGAGACAGCGATCGACGCGGTCGAGAGTCTCGATGAGGATCGGATTCTCCGCAGCTACATGAACGTGATCACGGCGATCCTGCGCACGAACTATTTCCGCGTCGCCGACGGTGACGCGCCGCGGTCGTCCCTGGCTTTCAAGCTCGATCCCGAGCTGGTGGCTGTGCTTCCGCTGCCGCGACCGCGGTTTGAAATCTTCGTCTACTCGCCCCAGATGGAGGGGGTGCACCTGCGCGGCGGGAAGGTCGCGCGCGGCGGTCTGCGCTGGTCCGATCGCCGAGAGGATTTCCGCACCGAGGTCCTGGGCTTGCTGAAGGCGCAGATGGTGAAGAACGCGCTGATCGTGCCGGTCGGGTCCAAGGGCGGTTTCGTGGTCAAGCAGCCGCGCCAGGGGCGGGAGGCCCTGCAGGAGCAGGCGATCGACTGCTACCGGACGTTCCTCGCCGGGCTCCTGGACCTCACCGACAACATCGTTGACGGCGCGGTCATCGGCCCCGAGCGGACCGTGCGCTATGACGAAGACGACCCGTACCTGGTGGTGGCTGCGGACAAGGGGACGGCCAGCTTCTCCGACATCGCCAACGAGGTCGCGGCCGGCTACGGGTTCTGGCTGGGCGACGCGTTCGCCTCCGGTGGCTCCCACGGCTACGACCACAAAGCGATGGGAATCACCGCGCGTGGCGCGTGGGAGTCCGTCAAGCGGCACTTCCGTGAGCTCGGAACGGACATCGGACGGACCGACTTCTCCGTCATCGGGATCGGCGACATGTCCGGGGACGTGTTCGGCAACGGAATGCTGCTGTCCAGGCACATCAAGCTGATCGGCGCGTTCAACCACATGCACGTGTTCCTGGACCCGGAGCCCGATCCGCAGGCCAGCTTCGACGAACGCAAGCGACTATTCGAGCGTGGACGCTCGGGATGGGGGGACTACGACACCTCGTTGATCTCGCCGGGGGGCGGCGTGTACCCACGAAGCGTCAAAGCGATCAAGCTCTCACCCCAGGTCCGCGAGGCGCTCTCGATCGACGCTGAGGAGCTGTCTCCCAACGAGCTGATCCGCGAGCTGCTCCGCGCACCGGTCGACCTCCTGTGGAACGGCGGAATCGGCACCTATGTCAAGGCAGCGCATGAGACCCACGCGGAGGTTGGCGACAAAACCAACGATGCCGTCAGGGTCGACGGAGCTCAGCTTCGGGTCCGGGTGGTGGGCGAAGGCGGAAACCTCGGGCTCACCCAGCGTGGGCGCATCGAGTACACGCTGGCGGGCGGAAGGCTCAACACCGACGCGATCGACAATGTCGCGGGCGTCAACTGCTCTGACCACGAGGTGAACATCAAGATCCTCCTCGACTCGCTCGTCATCGCAGGGGAACTGACGGGCGCCCAGCGCAACGACCTGCTCAGCGAGATGACCGACTCCGTGGCCGAGCGGGTGCTGTACGGAAGCTACATCCAGACCCAGGCCATGAGTCTGGCGTTGCGTCAGGCGGCGGGGATGGTGGACGTGCACGTACGTCTGATCCGTCATCTCGAGCAGGTGGCCGGGCTGCACCGCGAGCTCGAGTTCCTGCCCGACGAGCAGGGATTGGAGGAGCGCAAGAGCAACCAAGCCGGGTTGACGGCGCCGGAGCTTGCGGTAGTGATGGCCTATTGCAAGATTGACCTGTACTCGCAGCTGCTCGACTCCGACCTGCCCGAGGACAGCCACCTGGCCCATGATCTGCTGCGCTACTTCCCGCCACCGCTGCCAGAACGGTTCAGCCAACAGATGCGCGGCCATCGTCTGCGGCGCGAGATCATCGCCACGGTGGTGGCCAACCAGCTGGTCGACCGGGCGGGAACCACGTTTGCCTTCCGGCTGGCCGAGGAGACCGGTGCCCCGGCGCCGATCCTGGCTCGCGGGTTCGCCGTCGCCCGGGAAGTTCTCGACATGCGCTCGTTCTGGTCGGCGGTGGAGGAGCTAGACAACCGGGTCCCGGCGGCGACTCAGCTGGACATGCTGATCGAGGGGCGGCGCCTGATGGAGCGCTCCACGCGGCGGCTGGTCCGAGCCGATCCACACGCCCTCGACATCACGGTCAGCACCCGGTATTTCCAGCCCGGCGCGCGGATGCTGGCGCGGGCTATACCCGACGTGCTCGGCGGTGACGAGCGCAGGCGCTTCGATGAGCACGCCAGCGAACTAGAGGCCGCCGGCGTGCCCGGAGAGCTCGCTCGGCGGGTCGCCGCGATGCCGGCGATGCTGTCGGCATTCGACATCGTGGAGGTGGCCCGCGCGATCGATGCTGATCCCCAGATCGTGATGAGGACACATTTCCAGCTCGGGTCACGGCTCGAACTCAACCGTCTACGCGACCGGATCGTCGAGCTGCCGCGGGAGAACCGATGGGAGGTGCTGGCCCGGGCAGCGCTGCGTGACGATCTTTACAGCCTGCATCGAGCGCTCACCCAGGAGGTGCTGAGCGCAAACCGCTCGGCCATCGAAAGCGAGACGGCGATCGAAACGTGGATGAAGGCCAACGCCGCTGCCCTCGAGCGCTACCTGCGGATGCTCGCCGACATCAAGTCCGCCGGACTCTACGGCACCACCACCCTCCCGGTGGCGCTGCGGGAGATCCGCAATCTGATGCGAGGTGGCGGCGCTTCTCAGGGCACGCCCGGGGCCGAGTCGGTCACGATGGCCGGTTAGCGAATCGCTAGCGGATCGTCACGGAGCGGCTATACACCACGGTCCCGCCGCCAATGTCGAGCCAGCCGAGTCGGACGCTGCCGGCGGCTCGGATCGGCACGTGGGCGAGCACGAATCCCTCCGGACTGGCGGTCTGCAGTTCACGTATCGTCACCCATTGAGGTTGCCCGGCTCGGCGGTACTGGATCTCCCCGTACTGGCGTAGCGCATGGTCGGCCGGCCGCAACTGTCCCCACACCGTGACGCGTGGCCCGCGCCGGGCGTGGGGAAGCCAGATCGGGATCCGGAACGCCGCCAGGGAAGGCTTCGGTCTTCCGTCCATGGTCTCGAGACCGGTCTGGAACGTGTGCCAGTACTTGCGGCTGCCGACCGGCTCGCCGGCGTTCGGCCGGTCATCGACGAGCAGGAACTGAGCCAGCGCCCTCACGTACCCGACCTTCCATGTCATGTACGCGCCCTCGTCCAGCCATGCCGCCTGCTGCGTCAGCGAGGTCTTCACGTACGGGTTCGGGGGGTTCGTCTTGTAGCCCCACTCGCTCAGATAAAGCGGCATGCCGCCCGGCCGCGAGTCGCCGTAACCGGCGAACACGCCGTTCAGGACGCGCTCGAGCACCCCGAGGTTCTGCAGCGTCACCCAGCCCTGCTGGGGATACGGCCGGTCAGGGGCCATGTCGAAGCCATAGGGGTGGTGCGCGTATCCGCTGATGGCAAACAGCCCGCGGTTGTGGGCAACGAAGCTGGCGCGGTCGCCCGACGCGGGGCAGCCGACCGTGGTTGCGGCCCGCCCGGTCAGCGGGCGATACGCCGGCGAGACGCAGTACAGGTCCTCGATGAACGGGATCGGCATAAGATTGCCGAAGTTGGCGGTTTCCCCGAGCAGGATCGTGTCGGCGGAGTGACCGGTCCTGCTCAGTCCCTGCGCGGCGGCGTTCACGAGGTTGCGGTAGATCATGGGCTGCGTGTATTGGCGCAGGCCTCCGCGTAGCCGGCGATACCAGGGGTTGAGCCAGCTCGGGAAGTTCGGCTCGTTCCAGATCCCCCAGTAGGCGACGGGCGGTATCGGGCTGCCCGGCGTGGTGGCCTGCCGCCGAGGCGGAGTGGGTGAGAGCGGGAGCCCGAGCAGCGACGGCGGTGGCTCACTGGCCGGGATCTTCGCCACGTAGGTGCCGCTATAGCGCCGGCCGACCGCCTCCACGAACTGCTCGAACGCGTGCGGGTCCGGCGCACGTCCGAGCGGCAGCCCCTGGCCTCCGGGCAGGCTGCCGTCGATCGCCCAGGTCGGTACGGACGGAGTGAATTGAAAGTACGTCCGCAGCCCGAGTGCCTGCGCGAGCCGCACGACCGTGTCGTAGCGATCCCATACGCCTGGGGGGTACGCTGCGGGGTCGGTGGCGTCGAATTTCGGCTTGGTCGACGACGTCGGATCCGGCGCGACCAAGCTCCACACCACGGACACCTTCACGCGGTCGACTCCGAGCGAGGCGACCTGGGCAAGCGTGTGCCCGACCTGGGCCGGCGAGGCGTAGATCAGCTGATCGTCGTCCATCAGGATCGACTGCTGCGCGGCCGACGCCCGCGCAGGGGTCGGCAGCGCGCAGATCAGCGCGCAGGTGGCAACCGCCACCGCAAGGAACAACTGCCGGGCGCCCATCGCGGGCAATGCTAGAGGGGCCGAGACTGATGCGCGCCGCCCTGGCCTAGCGGCGAAGGATCTCGGCGGCGGTCCGGTGCGCGAGCGACATGATCGAGACCATCGGGTTCACGCCGGGGGCGGTGGGGAACGCGCTGCCGTCACCGACCCACACACCGCCGACGTCGTGCAGCTCTCCCCGGCCGTCCGCGACGGACGTCCCGGCGTCTGAGCCGAGACGGCATGAACCCATCTGGTGGGCCGTGAACACGGTCAGGTCCGCCGGGCCGTAGGAGGCGCGCTCGATCCGGCCGACGAAGTCCTCGAACGGCTCGCCGGAGTCCGCGCGCCAGCACAGCTCCTCGGCATGCAGCGTCCGAATCTCCGGCGCGCCGGCGGCGTGGTGAAGGCGCGCCAGCTCCACGTGAGCCCTGATCATCAGACGGCGGTCGACGTCGTCGCTCAGCGACCAGCGCACGAGCGGCTGCCCGTGGTCGTCGAGCACCACCTCGCCCTCACCGTGGTCGCGCGCGACCGACAGGAACGGCGCGTGGTGGCGGAACATCCGTGTGAACTCCCGCTTGTGGCGCTCCCCGTCGGTCCACGGAAGGGCTCCGGCGTGAAGCACCGGCGTGGCGCCGACGGACTCGATCAGGAAGCCCCACTCCCCTTCGCAATCGGCAAAGTGGTCGGAGACCTCCGATTGGATCTGGCCGTCCCATGCGTCCATCGGCTCGTCGTAGATCCCGTTGACGATCGTCGCCGGGTGCAGGCGCAGATGCTGGCCGGCGGCCGGGCCGCCGATGCCCGAGCGCAGGAGCAGAGCCGGAGATTCCACCGCGCCGCATGCCACGACAACGGTCGGCGCCTGCACCGTCAGCTCGGTGAGCGCCCCATCGGGGTGCGTGACGGTCGCCTGTACGCCCGCCGCACGCCCCTCCTGCACCAGCACGCGGTCGGCATGACAGTTGACCACCACCTTGGCCCCGGCGTCGGAGGCGTCCTGAAGGTAGGTCTTGATCGTCGACTGCTTGCAGCCGCGCTGGCAGCCGGAGAGGCAGTATCCGCACACCCGGGGGTCATCGCACGCGGGGTCGACGTTGCGCACGATCGGCCGGTGCTCCATCCCCAGCGCGTCGAGCGCAGCGATCAGCTTCCGGTGCTGACGATTCTGCGTCGTGGCCTCGTCGGTGGCGTTGATGCGCGCCATCACGACATCGATGTGCTCGTCATAAGCCGGCTCGTCGATCCCGTCGATCCCGTGCTCGCGCCATTCGCGCCGGATCCGGTCAGGGGTGCGAAGGCAGTTCATGTAGTTGACGACCGTTCCGCCGCCCAGCGTCGATCCGGCCAGAATCGCGATCGACCCATCCTCTGAGCTCAGCATCCCGCCGCCCAAGTACAGCTCGAACATGCCTGGCACCTCGAGCTGCTTGAAGTCCGCCTCATTGCGATACCCGCCCAGCTCGAGCACGATCACCGAGCGCCCGGCGCGCTGGCACGCGGCTGCGATCACCGACCCGCCGGCCCCCGATCCCACGACGCAGACGTCCGCCGTCAGTTCCGCCCGGGCCCCCTGGGGCTCCTCCACGGTGATCGTCTTCGGCGCCGCCTCGGGGGAGGGCGGGGCCGAGATCGGCCCGGGGTAGCCGAGCGCCTCCCAGTTGGGGTTCTGCCCGCGCTCATCGACGTATCCGTAGAAGAACAGGAACGTGGAGTTGCGCAGTGCGATCACACCCAGCCTCGCATCGTGCGATGAAGCCGCCACGGCATGCAGGACCTGGGTCCGCGCGCCGAGCGGAAGGTCGGTGAAGCTCTGCGCGGCGAGGCCGTCAAGCAGGGCGGCGAACCCCTGGATCTGCTCCTCGGGCATCGCCTGCGCCATCAGCCCTTCGATCTGCTCGGCCACCGCGAGCTCGCCGGCCGACCGGGCCATGAACGCCTTCATGACCGGGTCTGCCGACGCATCGTCGACGGACGGCACAAAGGTGTCGCATACCGCCGAGAGCGTTTCGCGCTGGACGTCGTTAAGGACAGCTGTTGCTAGCGCCACAACTCACTCCCTCTCTCAAAGATCTCTCCGTAGCAGCGATCCTAAGCGTTTGCGCGTGGTCTCGCGCAAGGCGACGAAGGCGAAGGTTCCGATGTCGACCAGGCCGGCGAGAAAGAACGCAGCGGGTCCCGTCAGCAGTCGACCGGCGAGCCTCCGGAGCACGCTCGGAAGCTATCGTCTGGAGGATGGCCACGCCGGCAGCAGTCAAGACCACCGTCACAGAGCTTCCAGAGTCCCGCGTGCGCGTTGAGGCGGAGGTGCCCGCCGAGGAGGTCGAGCGGCGCGTTCAGCAGGCCGCGCGGCAGCTCGGCCGCCAGCTGCGGATCCCCGGCTTTCGCAAGGGGAAGGTGCCCCCTCCCGTGGTGATCCGCCGGCTGGGACGCGAGGCCGTGCTCGACGAGGCCCTGCGCAGCGCGCTCGGGAGCTGGTACGTGGACGCCATCGATCAGGCCGGCATCGCCCCGATCGGCGAGCCGCAGCTGAACGTGGGCGACCTGCCGGGCGAGGGGCAGCCGCTCGGGTTCTCGATCGAGATCGGCGTGCGCCCGCAGGCGAAGTTGGGCGGGTACAAGGGACTCGAGGTCGGGCGCCGCGAGCCCCAGGTCGAAGACGGCGCCGTCGATCAGGAGCTCGAGAGCCTGCGGGACCGCTTCGCCACCCTGGATACTGTGGAGCGTCCGGCGGCGACGGGCGACCACGTCGTCATCAATTACCTCGGGAAGGTCGACGGCGAGCCGTTCGAGGGCGGCGAGGGGCGCGACCAACTGCTGGAGCTGGGGTCCGGGCGGCTGATCCCGGGGTTCGAGGAGCAGTTGGTCGGTGCGCGGGCGGGGGAGGAGCGACAGGTCGAGGTCACCTTTCCCGAGGAATACCCCGGCGACCTGGGCGGCAAGGCGGCCACCTTTGACGTCACCCTCACCGAGGTCAAGGAAAAGCGGCTCCCGGACCTCGGCGATGAGTTCGCGACCGAGGCTGCCGGCTTCGACAGTCTCGACGAGCTTCGTGAGGATGTCCTCGGTCGGCTGCGTCAGAACGATGAAAAAGCGATCGAGCGGGAGTTCGAGGAGGCGGTGCTGGAGGCGGCGGTTTCGGAGGCCGAGGTCGAGCTTCCGGACCAGCTGATCCACGCACGGGCGCACGAACTGCTGGAGCAGACCCTGTCCGCGCTGGCGCGCCAGGGCATCTCCAAGGAGGCCTATCTGCGGATCGCCGGCAAGGACGAGGAAACGATGGCGCACGAGGCAGAGCCCGACGCGGCCAGCGCGCTGCGTCGCGAGGCGGTACTGGCGGCGATCATCGAGGCCGAGCAGATCGCGCCGAGCGACGAGGAGGTTCTGGAGGCGCTGGAACCTGTCGCGGAGCGGAACGGCACGACCAGCGCGAAGCTGTTCGACGAGCTGCGCTCGGGTGGGCGGCTGCAGGCGGTGCGTGAGGACCTGGCCAATCGTCAGGCGGTCGACCTGCTGGTGCGTGAGGCCGAGCCGATCACCGTCGAGCAGGCCAAGGCGCGACAGAAGCTGTGGACTCCGGGCAAGGAAGAACAGTCCGAGGAGGCGGGGCGTCTCTGGACGCCAGGCTCCTGAGCCAGCGGCAACGTTCCGCGCTTGAACCTGATTGGCCCCCCGGGGGCGATTGCTACATTCGGCAGGAATCCGGGCGTGCAAGCAAAAGAAGCGAGGAACATGAGTCCACTCGTACCTATGGTGGTGGAGCAGACCTCCCGCGGGGAGCGCGCTTTCGACATCTACAGCCGTCTGCTCAACGAGCGGATCATCTTCCTGGGAACTCCGGTTGATGACCAGATCGCGAACCTGATCGTGGCCCAGCTGCTGCATCTGGAGTCCGAGGATCCGGACAAGGACATCTCGATCTATGTCAACTCCCCCGGCGGTTCCGTGTACGCCGGCCTGGCGATCTACGACACGATGCAGTTCATCAAGCCCGACGTCTCGACGATCTGCGTGGGAATTGCGATGTCGATGGGAGCGTTGCTGCTCTCAGGTGGGGCCAAGGGCAAGCGCATGGCGCTTCCCAACGCGAAGATCCTGATCCACCAGGTTTCCTCCAGCTTTCAGTGCCAAGCTACAGATATTGAGATCCACGCTAAAGAGATCATCGACGTGCGCCGGCGGCTTGATGAGATCATCGCCCATCACACGGGGCAGGATCTGGAGAAGGTGCGCACCGACACCGAGCGCGATTACTTCATGAGCTCAGAAGACGCTAAGGAGTACGGAATCATCGACCGCGTGATCTCGCAGCACTGAGGGGTTACCCTTAGGCTTCGAGGTCCGGCGCAAGGCCGTACTCCGGGAGAGAGGAACTGCATGGCACGTCCGACGGACTCCAACGAACAGCTTCTCTGCAGCTTCTGCGGCAAATCTCAGCGGCAGGTCAAGAAGCTGATCGCCGGCCCGGGCGTCTACATCTGCGACGAGTGCATCGACCTCTGTAACGAGATCATCGACGAGGAGCTAACCGCTCCTCCGAGCTTCGACATTGAGAACCTGCCGAAGCCGCGCGAGATCTACGGCGTGCTCAACGAATACGTGGTCGGGCAGGAGCAGGCCAAGCGATCGCTGTCGGTGGCCGTCTACAACCACTACAAGCGCGTCCAGATGATGCAGTCCGATGACAACGACATCGAGCTGCAGAAGTCGAACATCCTGCTGCTCGGCCCGACCGGGTGCGGGAAGACGCTGCTGGCTCAGACACTGGCGAAGATCCTGAACGTTCCGTTCGCGATCGCCGACGCGACGGCACTGACCGAAGCGGGATACGTCGGTGAGGACGTCGAGAACATTCTCCTTAAGCTGATCCAGGCTGCGGACTACGACGTCAAGAAGGCCGAGACCGGGATCATCTACATCGACGAGGTCGACAAGATTGCTCGCAAGGCCGACAACCCTTCGATCACCCGAGACGTCTCCGGCGAGGGTGTACAGCAGGCGCTGCTGAAGATTCTTGAGGGCACGACCGCCTCCGTCCCGCCGCAGGGCGGCCGTAAGCATCCGCACCAGGAATTCCTCTCGATCGATACGACCAACGTGCTGTTCATCTGCGGTGGCGCGTTCGCCAACCTCGACAAGGTGATCGAGCGCCGGGTGGGCCATCAGGGCGTGGGCTTCGGGGCATCGATCCAGACCAAGGAGCAGCGCGACCTCGGTGAGATGTTCGAGCGCTGCCTGCCCGAGGACCTGATCCAGTACGGGTTGATTCCGGAGTTCATCGGCCGCCTGCCGGTGATGTCGGCCATCCACCAGCTCTCCCGCGACGAGCTGATGCAGATCCTCACCGAGCCGCGCAATGCGCTGGTCAAGCAGTTCCAGCGGTTCTTCCAGTTCGACGGGATTGAGCTCGTGTTCGCCGACGACGCCCTGGTCTCGATCGCGGACAAGGCCCTTGAGCGTGAGACCGGAGCTCGCGGGCTGCGCTCGATCATCGAAGAGGTCCTGCTCGAGGTCCAGTTCGAGCTGCCCTCGCGCCGCGACGTTCAGAAGTGCGTGGTCACTCGCGACACGATTGACAAGGCCACGCCGCCGACGCTCGTCACCGTGGCCGCGCCGGAGGAAGAGGCCGCTTAAGCAGGCCGTTCGGGTCGCGCATGCGCGACCCGCGAGGGAACGCATGCGGTCCCTCGG
>JBPCMW010000078.1:0-23781 GCA_051001875.1 Solirubrobacteraceae bacterium
GTGTGCGTCGGGACCCGGGGGGTGCAGGAGGTCGGCGGGCTCGCCGTCTCCCAGCGCGGGGCCGGCGGCTTCGGCTCGAGCGGCGCCTGACCCACCATGCCGGCGGTCAGGGCGCGCTGCGCGCGACCAGGCCCCGCGACTGCAGGAACTGCTTGGCGACGGCCGCGGGGTCCTGATGCGCCAGGTCCACGGCCTCGTTCAGGCGGCGCATCACCGGCGTGCTCAGAGTCGCGTCGACGCGATCGACCGTCGCCGTAAACGCCGTTCCCTCCGCCAGCAGCGCGCGGGCCGAGACGACGGGTACGACGTTGCCCCAGCCGAACACTCGAAGCGGATCGCGTAGCAGTACGTACTTGCCGCTGGTCAGCTGACCGTCGGTCGTGTTCACCTCGGCGGCCTGCACGGTGCCCTGATCGAGCGCCTGGTACTGAGTGCCCACGCCCAAAGGGCTGAACGTCACCGGAGTGAATCCGTACGCCAACTCGATCGCCGGCAGTCCGGCGGGGTCTTGCTGGAACTGCGGTGGACCGCCGAGCGTTAACGTCGCTCCGACCCGCCGCAGGTCGCCCAGCTCGCGCAGCCGGTGTTTGGTGGCATAGGCGCGGGTGACCGCGATCGCCTGGGTGTCGGTGAACGGCGTCGCGTTGAGCAGCTGCAGCCCATGGGCGAGTGCGTACTGCTGGCCGGCACGATAGGCCCCGAGCGGGGTGCGATATGGCCGCCGGTCGGCGGCGACAGTCCGGTCCCAGGTCGCCAGATACTCCGGGTAGATGTCGACGCGGCCGCTTTCCACGGCCGGGAGCGAGACCTCGGTGGGGCCGATGTTGCGATTGAGAAACACGTCGTAGCCCTGCGCCTCCAGCGCCTGCTTGTAGAGCTCGCCGAGCACGAACTGCTCGGTGAAGTTCTTATCGCCGAGTGTGATCTGGGGCTTATCGGTTCCCGGAAGGCTCGCGGTACCGGTGCTCACCGAGGTCGTGGTTGTCGACGTCGGCGTCGACGTCGGGGTCGTGCTTGACCCCGGTGCCGGGTCGGAGCCACAGCCGAGCGCGCTTACGCACAGGGCCGCGATAACGGCAAATGCGATCACGTGGTGTCGGCGACCGGCCACGTCGCTAGACACCGGCAGCCCGGCGGGCATCGGCGTGAGCTGCCGCCTCCAGCGTGTCGTCAAGCGCGGCCAGCGGCTGAGGTAGGCGCAGGGCGGCGGCGATCAGCCAGTCGGCAAACCACGCGTTCTTGGGCAGCAGGGGTCCGTGCAGGTATGTGCCGATGACGTTGCCCGCGCGGATGCCCTCCAGGTGGTCCTTACCGTTGTTGCCGTGTCCGCGCAGCACGCGTCCCAGCGGCTTCGCCGCCGGGCCGAGCTGAGTGCGCCCGCCGTGGTTCTCGAACCCGGCCAGGACGCGGCGCTCGCCCCGATCAAGCTCGACCTCGATCGCCACGTTGCCGATCAGCCGCGGGCCGTCCTCGCGGATCGTGTGGAAATCGACCAGACCGACGCCCGGAAGCTGCTCCTCGCCGAGCTGGTAGGAGTGACCGAGGAGCTGGTAGCCGCCACACACGGCGAGGATCACCCCGCCGCGGGCCGCGACGGCATGGAGCGCATCTCGCTTGACGTCCGCCAGATCGAGCGCGCACAGTCGCTGGTCCCGGTCCTGCCCTCCGCCGATGTAGTAGAGATCTGCGCCGTCGGGGTCAAGCGCCTCCCCGAGGCCGCTGGCCACCACCGAGAAGCCGATCCCGCGCCAGCGGCAGCGCTGCTCGAGCAGGAGCAGGTTGCCGCGGTCGGCGTAGATGTTCATCAGGTCGGGATACAGCGCGCAGACCCGGAGTTCGCTCGGCTCACTCACTGAGGATCACCACCTCGCTGCCAACGTAGTCCCGGGTCTCGGGCACGGTGCCGCGGCCGTTTCGCCGCAGGCCGACCTCGGCGGCCTCTCGCTCGAGTTGCGTAGCGGTGATGCGGTCGAGGTGGATCACGTCGCGGGTTTCAGTGTGGCTACCCCCGGTTCCGACCACCTCCCGGCGCCGTTCGAGGACGAAGCCGTGGGCGCCCACCCGTACCGCGGTCGGCTGGCTCGAGTAGACCACGCCGTCGAGCTCGCAGATGTCCGGCAGAGGCGCCGGGAAGCCGGCCTCGATCTCAAACGGCTCGAGCTCCTCGGTGATGGCGATCGCGACCACGCCACCGGCGCCCAGATGCGCGCGCACAGAACCGAGAAACGCCTTGCGCCCCTCGCTGGCGCCCAGCAGCTGGATCGTCTGCATCGGCACGATGCACAGTGCGAAACGCTGCTCGAGCTCGAACCGCCGGGCGTCGGCCACCACCGTGGCCACCGGCAGCCCGTCGGCGCGCCGCGCGAGCTCGGCCAGCAGCTCCGCATCCTGGTCGAGCGCCGTGACCCGATGCCCCGCCCGCGCTAGCTCGAGCGCGACCCGGCCCGTCCCCGAGCCGACCTCGAGCACGGGGTCACCGTGCGCGTCCGCGAGTTCCCGCCACAGTCCGAGGTCCTCGGTGTAGGTCCCGCACTCAAGGTCATGCCAGATCACGCTCATTCGGTTCTGAGCTCCTACGGCTGCCAGAACTGTTCGACGTACCCGCGCGTTGCCAGCTCGTCACGGAGCTCCAGCAGCGCGGTATACGTGGGCAGCGCGAACAGGCGATGGTTCGCTGTGCCCGCCAGCGCCCGGTCAAGCGCGGCGTGGAGGTGCGGCTCGACCTCCAACCGTTCGACCGGCACTCCGGCGTACTTGAGGCGCACGGCCAGCTCAGCCGCCCGGGTACCGGCACAGGTGACGTGGCGGACCCGCCCGGCCAGCAGCTCGAAGTCGGCATCCCACACCCAGGACACGTCCTTTCCGTCCGCCGTGTTGTCGTTGAGCACGGCCAGCACATCGAGCTCGCCCGCCTCCAGCGCGAGGGTGCGCAGCACCTCATTGGCCCCGGCCGGATTCTTGATCAGGAGGATCGAGAGCTCGACGCGGTCGACTGACACCGTCTCCGCGCGCCCGAACGAGGCCGTGACCGCCTCGAGGCCCTCCGCCACCTTGGCCAGCGAGACGCCCAGCTGCAGGCATAGGGCGGCGGCCCCCAGGGCGTTATAGACGTTGTAGAGGCCCGGCAGCGGCAGCTGCACTCGGATCGAGCCACCCGGCGCCCTGAGCGTGAACGCGGCCGCCCGCGTCCCCTGCAGCGTGATCTGCTCGGCCGCCACCTCGGGGTCGGGCCGGCGCTGACCGCAGTTGGGACAGTGGTAGTGACCGAGATGTCCCAGGTAGACCACGTCGTAGACGTACGCGGTCCCGCACCTGCGGCAGTGCTTCGAGTCGGAGGCGTGTTGCATCTCCGGCAGCGCCATCGCCGGATCCTCAACCCCGAAGTAGCTCACCCCGTGAAACTCACGACCCAGATCGGCGATCAGCGGGTCATCCGCGTTGAGCATTAGCCGCGCGCCCTGGGGCAGCGTGGCGACCACCTGCGCCCACCGGTCGGCGATCGTCTCGAGCTCGCCGTAGCGGTCGAGCTGGTCCCGGAACAGGTTCGAGAGCAGGATCGCGCGCGGCCGCAGCTCGGCGCTGACGCGATCCAGCCAGAACTCGTCGACCTCGAAGAGTCCGAGCTCACCGTCGATCTCTCCCCGCGACCGGGCCGCGGCCAGCAGCGTCGATGCGATGCCGCTCGCCATGTTCGCGCCGGCCCGGTTGTGGACGATCGGAATCTCACTGCGCTGGAGGATCGAGGCAATCATCCCCGCTGTGGTCGTCTTGCCGTTGGTGGCGGAGACCACGACCGAGCCCCGGGTCAGCCGTGACGCAAGCTCGGAGATCGCACGAGGCTCCATCCGCATCAGAACCTTGCCGGGCAAGCTCGTGCCGCCACCGCGGCCCGCGCGCCGGGCCAACTCGCCAACCGTACGGGCGGCAGCGATCTTCACGCCCAGCCCGCTCACGCGGGAACCATTACCTGAACGGCGGCCTGGAGGGCGCGTACGTGAACCGGCAGGGGGGCGATCGGATCCCCGTCGGCATACATCATGAACGGCCGGTCCGCACTGATCTCTATCTCCCGCGCGCGCAGTACCTCGACGTTGGGCTGGCGTATGTGCTCGCCCTTGAACACGGTGGGCAGCAGGCGCAGGAACCGCAGCTTCGGGACCTCTGCGACGATCACCACGTCCAGCAGGCCGTCCTCCAGCGAGGCATCGGGCGCAAGCATCATCCCGCCGCCGTAGGTCTTGGAGTTGGCCGCGGCGACGGTATAGCCCCGGACCGCGCGAATCTCCCCGCCGTCGAGCTTGATCTCGAAGCGCGCCGGGTGCCACCCCAGCAGCGCCCGCAGAGCCCCGTAGGCATAGACCAGGTTGCCGCGCACCAGCCGAGTCTCGTTGGCGATCCGGTTCGCTTCGGAATCGAACCCGCAGCTGGCGATCCCGATGAACGTCTGCTCCCCGACCTGACCGAGATCGAGCCCCCGCACCGTGCCCGTCGCCAGCACCTGGCACGCGGCCACCGGCTCCAGCGGGATCCCCAGCACGCGTGCGAAGTCGTTCCCGCGGCCGCCCGGCAGCACGCCCAGCACACCGGCGGTGTTGCGCAGCGCTCCAGCGACAGCGCCGACCAGACCGTCGCCGCCGAACGCCACCGCCATCTCTCCGGCGGCCACAGCCACAGTAGCAAGCTCGCGGGCGTGTTCAATGCTGCTCGTCCGCTCCACAGCGTGCTCCAGGCTGAGCCTGTCCAGCGCCGTGGTGACGTCCCCGAGCGCCCGTCCCGCACGACCGGCGCCCGCGTGCGGATTGACGATCAGCGACAGCCTCAACTCCTCACCACCAGCGCCCGCAGGTCGTCGGCGATCGACACCGGGGCCGGATCCGCCGCCGCCTGCGCTTCATCACCCGACGTGACGCCGGAGAGGACGATCGCTGCGTCAAGGCCGGCGGCAGCAGCCCCCGCGAGGTCTGAGTCCACCCGGTCGCCGATGACCAACGTGCGGCCGGGACCGAGCCGGTCGAGGGCGGTCAGGAAGATCAGCGGATCCGGCTTGCCGACTACCGTGGCGGTTCGCGTGGTCGCATACTCGAGCGCGGCGACGATCGCGCCCGTGGGCGGGCACGGGCAACCCTGCTCGGGGAAGGTGCGATCCCGCCCAGCCGCAATCATCTCCGCCCCGTTCAGGACCGCTTGCGTCGCGACCCGCAGCTCGTCGTAGTGCAGATCATCGTGCGCCGCGATCACCACCACGTCCGCGGTGGACTCCACGTCAGTCCCGTTCAGGACCCGCTGACCCGATTCCGAGACGTGGCGGAAGATCGCCGACGAGCCGATCACATAGGCGCCGATACCGGGGGGACGCCCGGCGAGCACGTGCTGGATCGCACCGCCGACCGTCACGACCTCCTCCAGGGACGCCTGGACCCCGAGCGCCCAGAGCTTGCGGACGTAGTCCTCGGGCGAATGACGGGCGTCATTGGTCAGAAACGCCACCTTTTTACCGGCGGAGCGCAACGCTGCAACCGCCTCCACCGCCCCGGGCACGATGACGTCGCCGACGTATACGCAGCCGTCGAGGTCCAGCACCACGTGGTCGTAGCGCGACAGGAGGGGGGAGAGGGGCACGGGGGCGGATTATCGCGGGCGGGTTCGCTGCCGCCCGTAAAGACGCTCCCGCGGGAGCGTTACGCAACGCTGCGGTTGCAGGTCGGGCGCGAGGAGCAGGGGTCGGCGGCCCCTTCCGTCCGAGGGGAGACATACGATACGAACATGTGTTCGATCGTCGAGTTTGACCCGCCTGGGCAGCAGGGCGCCACCACACGGGGGGACGTCCCGCTCGAGCTGCTCGAGCACGAGATCTGTGAGCTGGCCGCGCACCTCGCCGCGGGAACCTGCCGATGGCTGCTGCTCATAGAGGAATTCGATCGGCGGCGCGGCTGGGCCGAATGGGGCGTGCGCTCGTGCGCTCACTGGCTGTCGTGGCGATGCTCGATCGGGCTCGTCGCCGCCCGCGAGCACGTGCGCGTTGCTCGCCGGCTCCCAGACCTGCCACGCGTGCGGCGGTTCTTCGGTTCTGGCGAGCTCTCTTACAGCAAGGTTCGAGCCCTGACAAGAGTCGCGACGCCTGAGACGGAGGACAAGCTCGTCGAGCTCGCATTGCACGCCACGGGAGCGCAGCTTGACAAGCTGATCCGCGGCTATCGAAGCGCGCTCACGGCGACGCTCGCCACGGAGCAGACGGTGCACGAGCGACGCCGCGTCGGGTGGAGCTGGGAGGAGGACGGCTCGCTGCGAGTCCAGGCGCGCCTGCCCACCGACCAGGGCGCGTTGCTGCTGGCGGCCCTGAGGTCGTTCGAGGAGGAACACGGTGACGACGATGATCCAGGCGCCCGGGCGGCAGACGCGCTTGCCTCGCTCGCCCGTGCGGGGCTGGACAGCGGCAGAGCGGACCGAGCCCAGAACCCCGCCGGAGCTGACCCTTGGGAGCTGGTCGTGCACGTCGACGTCGAGTCGCTCAGCCAGGATCAGATCGTCGAACGCTCGGAGCTCGAGACCGGTCCGTCGCTCGCGCCCGAGACCGTTCGGCGACTGGGGTGCGAGGCGGGCCTGGTACGGATCGTCGAGCGGGGCGGCGAGCCGATATCCGTCGGCCGTCGCACGCGCACGATCCCGCCGGCCCTCAGACGTGCGTTGCGCAGCCGGGATGATGGCTGCCGCTTCCCCGGTTGCGTGCACCGTCGTTTCCTGCACGCGCACCACATCCATCACAGGGCACGCGGCGGTCCCACGACGCTTCACAACCTCGTCCAGCTGTGCTCGTACCACCATCGGCTGGTCCACGAGGGCGGTTTCACCGTCGAGCGGGCCGGACCGCGAGCGGCTCGGTTCCGGCGTCCGGATGGACACCTGATACCCGCGGCACCCAGCAGCCCGCCGGCGAGCGGCGCCGCTCTCGATCAGCAGCAGCGAAGGCGCGGGCTGGCAGTCAACGAGCGGACCTGCATGCCGCGCTCGGCGGGGCAGTCGCTGGACTACGGTATGGCGGTCGAGGGATTGCTGAGACGGGCGCTGGAGTGAAGCGGCCTAGAACAACGCGCTCTGCGCGATCTCGATCGGCGCCGCCAGGCACTCCGGGCCGTCGTAGCGGGCGTCGTTGACGGCCGTGGAAACGGGACGTAGCGACGTGCCGGAAGGGGAGAGGCCGACGAGGATTCCGCGGAGCTGGTCGGGCTTCGTCGCAGAGTCCAGCCAAGGCGCTTCGCTCGCTTCGGCGAGGATCACCGGCATCCGATCGTGAAGCGATGCGATCGCGGAGTTGGCCGCTGTGGTGATGATCGTGCAGGTGCGGAGCTTGCCACCGTCCGGCGCATGCCAGATCGACCACAGGCCGGCGAACGCGAACGGCCGTCCGTCGGAGCGGGTGATGTGGAAGGGCTGCTTGGGGCCAGTCGGCACCCGCTGCCACTCGTAGAAGCCATCGGCCACGATCAGACAGCGGTAGCGCTCGAAGGCCCGCCGGTACGCCGGCCGCTCGCTCACCGTCTCGACGCGAGCGTTGATCATCTTCAGTCCCGTGGTGGGATCCTTGGACCAGGACGGAACCAGCCCCCAGCGAAGCTGCTCGCCGCGGGGGACGCCCTCCCGGTCGGTGGTGATCGCCAGCACGTCGTCGCCGGGAGCTACGTTGAAACGCTGACGCACCGGGACCGACTCTCCGATGGCGAACCGGGAACGAACCTCAGCCGGGTTGGGCGAGGCCAACGTATAGCGACCGCACATCGTTACCCGCCGGCGCCGCTCAGCGCATGCGGGCGGCGGACTGCTCGGCCCGCTCGGCCTGCGCTCGTTTCTGGCGCCGGCGCCCGAAATAGGCCAGTGCGCCGATGGCCACGAACACCAGCAGCAGTGTGTAGAAGATCCCGAGATCGGTCGGCACGCCTCCGGTGGCCAGCCCGACCAGGTTTACGATCCCGAACGCCACCGCCAGCACGACGACGATGATCAGGACGATCACGAGGATGCCTCTTACCCGGGCGAGGGTGCCCGCGCTCGCCGGAGGGGCCACCAGGCCCATCAGCCACAGCCCGCGCAGTTGACGATTTGACGGCGCCTCAACCCCGAGACGCTCGGTGGCCCGCTTGAGATCGTCGGGGCGGCGCTCGGCCAGCGCCAGTGAGGCGTCGGCCATCCGGCGCAGCTGCAGGCGCTCCTGCGGCCGCGACGCGGCCAGCGCGCGCTGGAAGTGGCCCCTCGCCGCCTTGGCGTCATAACGCTCCGCGGCGCGAGCGCCGAGGATCGCCTGAGCGGCGGCCTTGAACTTGGTCTCGCTCGCCAGCTCCTCGTCGGAGCGGTGCTCGAGCTGCTGCATGGCCGCGAGCTGGCTGCGCTGCTCGACCCGCATCATCCGCTGCTGCTTGGGCATAAGCGGAGTCTAGCCAGGCTACCGGCGAGGTTTGATCACATACACGCGCCGGCGGGTCAGATACTGACCTGAGGTGCTGGGACTCGCCGGAGGCCTGCGGTATACGTCCACGTGGCGGCCTCCGATCGCCCCGCCCGTGTCCTGGGCGACGAACCAGCCGCCATGGCCGTCGTGCTTGTAGGCCGGAATATACACCCGGCTGCCGAGCGGGATCACGTGCGGGTCAACCGCGATGGATTGCAGGAACCGCAACGGCAAAGACACTCCGGCGGCTAAGGTGACCCCGCGTAGCGGCACGTAACGGCGGCCGGAGCCCGCCGACCAGCCGCCGCCAGCCTCCGGGAACGTGACGTCACCGGATCGGTTGCGCCAGTAACCACCGGCACGCCAGTACGGTGCGCCTGCGGACCATCCGTCCGACGGCGAGGTCGGAGTCCCGGACACGGTCACCCAGCCGCCATCGCCGAGCGCGTCGATGTGGTACATCCGCCCGTCGAGGCCGATCCCTTCGCCTTCCATTGAGATTCCGGTCGCCGAGTACAGCCAGTCGATGCGGTGCTCGGCGCTGAGGCCCGGAGCGCCGACCAGCGCGCCCGCGAACCATCGTTCGGGCGCCGGCCAGTATTCGGTGATCGTGACGCCGGAGAGCCAGCGACCGGCACGATGCTTACTCGGTGGCGCGGACGCTGCGGGCGCCGTGGGAGTCGGCGCAAGGCCGCCGGTCGGCGCCGCGCCACCGCTGGGAGTACTCGCCGAGGCGGTGCCGGCCGGCAGCAGCAACGCGCAGGTGGCACCGGCCGCGAGGACCGACACCGCACGACGGGCTGAGCTTTTGGCAGCAGACGTCACTTTCAAGTGTTCTCCGGGAGCGCCGGCGACCCTCCGCATGAGAGCCCGGTTGCGAACCGACGCGAGCGCAGGGTAGCTGTCCTCGGCGGGTTCGGCAGTCCGAGGTGGCCGGTTTCCGTTATCGGTTTACATAAGACCGATTATCGAGCATTGATGGTAGATCGTGGTCCGGTCAGCGGGCTTGCGCGGCGTCGCCCCTCTCGTCAGCCTGCGGCGGCGCAACTTCCTCGGAACACCGGGTATAGAGATTGGGAACCCTTTCTGAGGAGGCTGGGATGAATCGCAAGGTGAAGCTGCTCACCGGATTACTGATGACGCTGGTGCTCGGCGCCGCCGTGGCCGACGCGGCCTCGTCGCCCTCGGTGGCGACCGGCGGCGCGTCGTCGATCGCGGCTTCGGCAGCCGTCCTGAACGGAACCGTGAACCCCAACGGAGCGGCCACGTCGTACCGCTTCGAATTGGGGCTGACGAGCGCCTACGGCCTGACCAGCGCGGTCAAGTCAGCCGGTGCAGGCACGAAGGTGGTTCCAGCTTCAGCTCGGATCACCGCGCTGCTCCCCGGCACCGTCTACCACTACCGCCTCGGGGCGCTGAACCGCTTCGGCGGCACAGAGGGCGTTGATCGGAGCTTCAGGACAGCGGGTAATCCCCCGCCCGAAGCCGCCACGGGCCCCGCGCAGGTCACCGGCGCGAGCACCGCGACGGTCACCGGCGTGATCAACCCGCACGGCGCGAACACGACCTACACGTTCCAGTACGGCGTAACGCCGTTCTACGGCTTCCAGACGTTCTCGCAGTCCGTTCCCGCGGGAAGCGCACCGGTCACGGTGTCGTTCCCGTTGTCCGGGCTGACGCCAGGCACCGTATTCCACTACCGGATCGTGGCCGTCCATGGCACTTCATCTCCCCAGTACGGCGCGGACGCGACGTTCCTGACGTTCCCCTCCCCCCGGCCCGTGCCCCGGGTTCCGGCCCGGACGACCCCCGGTCGCGATCGGCACAAGCCGTACGTGTTCACGACGTCGGGCAAGGTGATCGGACCGGCGTCGATCCCGAAGTCGGTTTCATGTTTCCAGAACGCGACCGTCCGGTTCATGCTCGGTCGTCGACAGGTCGGCTTTGCACTGGCGAGTGTCCTCCCCGACTGCACGTTCAAGACGCAAACCGTGTTCCGCCGGCTCCCCGGCCACGGCAGGAGGAACCGCCAGGTTCATCTCCGGGTGTTGATCCACTTCCGCGGAAACGGGTATCTGGCCCCGTCCAATGCCAGGGCGGAGAGGGTCACGCTCGGCTGAACCTCACCACCTAACTGAGCTAGTTCGGTCGCGTAGCCGGGAGCTCTCTGCGATCTCGGCGATCAGCGCCGACAGCTGACTCCCCTGCCAGGCGATCGGCGATTTCCCGGGCGCGTCGGTGACCAGCCGGGCGCCCGGGATCGTTCGCGCGTAAGCCTCCCCCACGGCCTGTGGGTGCTCGGGATCGGCTTGGTCATTGCTCGCAACCACGATCGTCGGCGCGTGGATTGCCTGCAGCTGCTCAGGTCCTTCGAACGGACGTGAGCGCGGAACCGCCCGCAGGGCATCGGCGACAGCGTCCGGGTGCTCGTGCAGGGCCAGCCGCTGGCGGATCACCTTCTGCACTGTCTCCTGCAGCGCCGGTGACACGGCCGGGACGCCGTAGGCGGCGAGGAAGCCCTCCACTCCCCCGCTCCGCAGCCCGGCCGAGAGCGCATCCCAGCGGCTCAGCCTGTTCGAGGACGTCTCGTGCCCGGGCTCGAACGCCGGCGTTATGACCACCAGTCCGGCGGTACGCTCGGGTCGGCGCAAGGCAAACGCCAGCAACGTGTGGGCGCCCATCGAGACCCCGGCCAAGACGGCCCGCTCGACCCCGAGCCCGTCCAGGACTGCCTCCAGGTCGAGCTCCAGCTCTCCGTAGCCATAGGCCTCCGGCGCGCGGGCGGGCGCCGAGCGCCCGTGGCCACGGGCGTCGTAGGCGATCACGCGGTGTCCGGATCGCTCGAGCGAGCGCGAGCCCATCACCACGTAGCGGCGAGTCGCGGTGAGGCCGTGGAGCAGCACGACCGGGATCCCCTCCCCCTCGTCGGTGACCGACAGCGACACGCCATCTCGCTCGATCCACCGGTCGCTCACACGAGTTTTCTACCATCAGGGCGTGGACGTTTCCGAGAACAACTTCCAATCGGCGGTGATCCAGCGCTCCCACGCGCTCCCGGTGGTGGTGGATTTCTGGGCTGAGTGGTGCGGGCCGTGCCGCCAGATCGGCCCGGTGCTCGAGCGTGGAGCGGCGGCGAGGGCGGGCAAGCTCGAGCTGGTGAAGGTCGACGTCGATGCCAACCAGGGGCTGTCGCGGACCTACGGGATCCAGAGCATTCCGGCGGTCAAGGGGTTCCGAAACGGTGAGGTGGCCGCCGAGTTCGTGGGCGCGCAGCCCCCGGCGGCGATCGAGCGCTTCCTGGACTCGCTGGTGCCCTCCGAGGCCGATGCGCTGGTGGCACAGGGCGACGAGGCGTCGCTGCGCGAGGCGGTGGTACTCGAGCCGACTCGCGCCGACGCCGCTGTCCCGCTGGCGCGGCTCCTGTACGGCCGCGGCGAGATCGAGGAGGCGTTGCGGATGCTCGAGCGCGTGCCCGGCAGCTTCGCCGGCGACGGTCTCGTGGCCCGGATCGGGCTCGAGCGGGACGCCGCCGCGGGCAGCCGTCCCGAGCTGCCGGATCTCACTGCCGCGTTCTCGGCCATCGACGCCGACGACCAGGAGCTGGCGCTCGATCTTCTGCTCCAGGCGCTGCCGGGGGCCGACGGGGCGCGTGACGACATCCGCCGCGTCGTGGTGGGGATCCTCGACGAGCTCGGCGTTGAGAACCCGTTGGCGCGTGACGCCCGCCGCCGGCTGGCCGCGGCGCTGTACTGATGCTCACACCGTCAGGGTCAGCTGCTCGGCCGCCGACAGGTCGACCGGCTCAAGCCCGGCCACGCGCACGCCGAGCAGGCGGACCGGGCGCCCCGGCGCGAAGCGTCTGAGCAGATCGAGCGCGACCGCTCCGACGCGCTCCACCGAGGCCACCGGACCCGGCAGGGTCCGCGCGCGCGTGTGGGTGGAGAAGTCGTCGAGCCGGACCTTGATCCCGATCGTGCGACCACAGCGACCCTGGTCGGCGAGGCCGACGCACAGGCGGTCCACCAGGCCGTCAAGGATCTGCTCGAGCTGGCTAAGGTCGGTGATGTCGTGATCGAACGTCGTCTCGCGCGATTCCGAGATGACCTTGCGCTCTTGGGTCACCGGCGTGTTGTCCTCGAACCGGCCGCGGCGCTGCAGTTCCGCCCCCGCGCGGGGGCCGAAACGCACCGATAATTCCCGCGCCGGCGCCGCGGCGAGCTGCCCCAGCGTGGTGATCCGCAGCGCCCGCAAGCGCTCGACGGTCTTGGGGCCGATGCCGGGCACGAGCCCGCACGGCGCATCCGCGAAGCGGGCCACCGCCTGCTCACGACTGAGCACCACGAACCCGCGGGGCTTTTCGGCGTCTGAGGCCACCTTGGCCACCAGCTTGCTCGGCCCGATCCCGACTGAGGCGCTCAGACCGGTGGCCTGCTCGATCTCCGCCCGGATGCGTCGCATCGAAGCGTGCGGAGCCGGCAGGCCGGTCAGCTCGAGGTAGGCCTCGTCGAGTCCGATCACCTCCACGAACTCGACGTGTGAGCGGACGATCGCCATCACCTCGGCCGAAGCCTCCCGGTAGTAGGGGAAGTCAGGGGCAAGGAAGATGGCGTCGGGGCACAGCCGTCTGGCTCGCGCCGCGGGCATCGCCGAGCCGACACCGAAGCGCCGCGCCTCGTAGGAGGCCGTGGTCACGACCGCGCGGGGCCCCGTGCCGGCCACCACCACCGCGCGGCCGCCCAACTCGGGCCGGCGCCGGAGCTCCACCGAGACATAGAACGCGTCCATGTCGAGATGGGCGACGCAACGGCCGTGCATCGGGCTGAGGCTAGGCCACGGGCCAGACAGGCCCTAGATCGAGGACCAGACCACGCCGACGCCCCCGAATCCGAGCGCCGCAGCGGTGTTCTGGTTCAGGTCCCATTCACGACCGCCTACGTACGGACCGCGGTCGTCGACGACCGCGGTCACCGAACGTCCGCCGAGCCGGAAGGTGATCTTGGTGCCGCAGGGCAGCGACTTGTTCGCCACGCCGAACTGGGCATGAAAACCGCATGCCGTCGCGCCGCCGTCGTTGTACCACGAGGCGAGGCTCTGACGGAAGGCGGTGACGGTACCGGCGCGGGCCCAGGTGGCCGCGTTGCGCCGGTCACCGGCGAAGCCCACGCGCAGCCAGCGAGGGCCGGTCCCTCGAGCGCTCACGGGCAGGTCAAACCCGCCCCGCGGCCCCGTCCGCCCGGTGGCCAGAGTGATCCAGCCGCGGGACGTGTGGCCGAGCAGGCGAACCCGCCGACCGGCGCGGGCCGGGAACAGCTTGCCGCGTACGTGCGCGCGGGCACCGCCGAGCACCGCGCGGGAACTCGGTGCCACCGCGAAGTGCGCCCTGACCGACAACGCGTGGGCGGCGCTCGGCGCGACCGGTGCGCCGCCGGCCACGGCGGACCGCGATGACAGCCGCAGCGCCACCGCGGCCTGGCCGGGCACGACCCTCAGCAGTCCGGACTGCCGGCCCGCGGTCAGGAAACGGAACCGGCCGTTGCGGCTAACCGTGGTCGATTTCAGTGCCCGCCAGCCGGTGGCGCCGGCCGGCGCGAACTGCAGCTGCAGCGGCGCTCCGGCGGCGACGCCGGTCGCGCTGCCGGAAACCGAAACGTCGTGCCCGAAGCCGACGTTCGCCGGCTTCAGCGTGATCTGGATTGCGCTCAGGGCATCTGCGTTCCCGGCGGTGAGCGCTACCGCCGAGGCTGGAATAGCAAGCACGGCCACGCCCGCACCCAGATGCACCGGGCGCAACCTGCGCAGCGTCGATTGAGTCCTCACGATGGGGGACCTCCTGTTGAACGTCGACCGGGCGCCTACGGGGTTAGCTGTCGGGCTCGCGACACCACGCGGACGTCCGCTGAGCGGTCGTGCTCCGTGGTCGCTACGACTGCGGTGCAGTCGATTCGCCCCGGCCGGGTGAACATTCGTACCCGGCAGTGGGTCCCCCGTTCGCTCCCGCACCGGGCAGGGGCGATTCGGCAGGTCGATTTACGACTTGCCGGAGAGTCGCAGGCGAACACCCGTTCTTGTGTGAGTGCGGTCACACGCGCGACGTAGCCGGTGCCCGGCGTCCCTGCAAGAATGAGATCGTGCCCAATCCAGACCGGCTGACCGGCCTCGACAGCTCGTTTCTGCATCTGGAGCGCGACTCGGCTCACATGCACGTGGCCGCGTGCGCGGTGTTCGAAGGCGGTGCTCCGGCCTACAAGGAGCTGGTCCAGGCGATCCTCGGCCGGCTTCACCTAGTGCCCCGCTACCGGCAGCGACTGGCCTTCGTGCCACTGGAGCAGGGCCGCCCCGTGTGGGTCGACGACCCCCACTTCAAGGTCACCTACCACGTGCGCCACACCGCGCTCCCACGTCCCGGGACCGATGACGAACTGCGGCGGCTGGCCGGGCGCATGTTCTCCCAGGCACTGGATCGCGACCGCCCGCTGTGGGAGCTGTGGCTGGTCGAGGGTCTGGCCGAAAACCGCTTCGCGCTGCTCTCGAAGACCCACCACGCGTTGGTGGACGGGATCTCGGGCGTCGACATCGCCACCGTCCTGTTCGACACCTCGCGGGAGCCGATGCCGGTCGCTCCGCCCGATCACGAATGGGTGCCGCGGCCGCTGCCGAGCTCGACCCAGCTGCTGGCGGACGCGCTGCTCGAGCGCGCCACTGTCCCCGGCGAGGTGATCCGCGGTGTTCGGCGCGCACTGCGCGGTCCCCGTCAGATGGCCGGACGGCTCGGCGATGCGCTCACCGGCCTGGGGGCGGTGACGCGGGCCGGACTGGCGGCGGCGCCGACGAGCCCGTTCAACGTCCGCATCGGTCCGCACCGCCGCTTCACCTGGGTCCGCGGCGATCTGGCCGAGTTCAAAGCGGTCAAGGACGCCCTGGGCGGGACTGTCAACGACGTGGTGCTCACGGTGGTGGCGGGTGCGCTCGGCCGCTACATGCGCCTGCACGGAGAACCGACCGAGGACGTCGAGCTGAAGGCGATGGTCCCGGTATCGGTACGGGCCGATGTCGAGCAGGGCGCGCTCGGCAACCGCGTGGCGGCGATGTGGGCCCCGCTGCCGGTTGGGATCACCGATCCCGTCGAACGCCTGCAGGCGATCCGCGGGGCGATGGACGGGATCAAGGACTCCGGTCAGGCGGTGGGAGCGCAGGTGCTGACGCAGCTGTCGGGCTTCGCGCCGCCGACGATCATGGCTCAGGCCGCGCGGCTTCAGGCCCGCCAGCGTCTGTTCAACCTCGTGGTGACCAACGTACCGGGGCCGCAATTTCCTCTCTATGTCCTCGGCCACGAGCTGCAGGCCATCTACCCGATGGTGCCGCTGGCCGAGAACACGGCGCTCGGCATCGCGATCATGAGCTACAACGGACAGCTCAACTTCGGCTTGACCGCCGACTTCGATGCGCTATCGGACGTCGAGGTCCTCGCCGAGGAGCTCCGCGGGGCGATCGAGGAAATCGTCGCCGTGGCGGCAACGGCACCGCGCGTCGGCAACCGGCGGCGTGCCCCCGCGCGCCGTACCGTGCGCGCCGTCACGTGAAATTCGCCACCACGACAGCCGAGCGCGTCGCGATTCTGGTGGCGTCGCTGGCGCTATCGATCGGCCTGATCGGGTTACTGTCCGGCTTCTTTGCCGGCCATGATCCGGCCGGGGTGGCGGGCGCCGCAGCCACGGTGGGACTCAAGTTCCGAGATCTTGGCCATGCCCATCTCCAGCCGGGCGAATTCCGGGCGCCCTACGACTCCGATCCCCCGACCAGCGGAGCCCACGTTCCAGAGCCGGTGCTCCATGGCGACGGGCCGATCAACAACGACCAGCTGCTGCAGGCGCTCGAGGTCGGAGACGTCGTGCTGGTCTACGGTGCCAGCCACCCGCCGGCGGCACTCAAGACGCTGGCCGATAACGTGGGCGGCTCGTTCTCGCCCGCGCTCGCCGCCGCGGGACAGGCCGTGATCCTCACCCCCCGTCCGGGGACACGAGGGGTGACTGCGCTGGCGTGGACCCGGATGCTCCGCGTGCGCTCGGCTCAGGATCCCCTGCTGGCGCAGTTCGCCCAGGAGCTGCTGGGACGCGGCGCTAGCTCATCTGGAAGGTGAACATCTTGTCGGCCTCGATCCGCGCATGGCGCTCAGGACGCTGCCATGTCGCGGACGGCGACGGTCATGCGCGTGAGCACGCACAGCCGGCCCTGATCGTCGCTGATCTCAACCTCCCACACCCAGGTGCTCCTGCCCCGGTGCTTGCGCCTGGCCTCGGCGTGCAGCATCCCCTCGGTGATCGGTCTGAGAAAGCTCGTTTGATTGGACAGGCCCATCGCCAACTTGGCCTCCCTGTGCACCGCCAGGCCGGTCGCGATCGAGGCGAGGCTCTCGGCCACGCACGCGTAGACGCCGCCGTGCACCAGCCCCGCGGGCTGCTTGAGCTCCTCCCGGACCACCAGTCGCCCGCGCGCTAGCTCATCGGTCAGCTCGAGCAGCTCGAGTCCGAGCAGCCCGTCCAGACCGTGCTCGGCCCGGTATGGAAGCGGAAGGTCCATGCGCCTGGCACGATATTGCTTCCGCCAGCGCGTCATCCTCCGCCGGGCTTCTCTACGCTACAAGTGTCGATGGCCTCACTTGACAGCTTGCCGGCCGATCACCGGGCCGTCCTCCAACTCGTGCTGCAACGCGGCCGCAGCTATGACGACATCGCGCAGCTGCTGTCGATCGACCGCGCCGCCGTCCGTGAACGTGCGCTGTCCGCGCTGGATGCCCTCGGACCGCAGGCCGGCGTAGGGCCCGAGCGCCGGGCGCTGATCACCGATTACCTGCTCAGGCAGCTTCCGCCCCAGGTCAGTGACGCCACCCGGGACCGTCTTGCCAAGACGCCGGGAGAGCGGGCCTGGGCGCGCGTCGTGGCCTCTGAGCTGGCACCGCTGGTCACCGGGTCACTACCGGAGATTCCCGCCGAGACGACGCGGCGTGAACCGGCCCGTGCGGCGCACCTGCCCTCACGGGAGCGGCCCCCGGCCGCATCGCCGGCCCGCCCCCAGATGTCGTCCGGCGAGCCTCCATCCGAGCCGCCGAGCTCACGCGCCGGCGGAGCGGTGCTGCTCGGCGCAGGAGCGCTGTTGATCGTGGCGGTGGTCGTGGCGGTGATCCTGCTCGCTAACGGAGGGTCTCCTCACAAGACGGCCTCGACGGGCGCGAGCCTTCCGACGCCGACCACGAGCACGCCCGTTGCGAGCGCGCCCACCGGAACGACAACCGCCACCACGTCAACCAGCACCGCCACGGCCAAGCCGATCGCTCAGGTCAACCTGCTCTCCCCAACCGGCGCCAAGACACCGGCCGGCGTGGCCGTGATCGTCAAGCAGGGCACCACCACCGGCCTGGTCATCCGCGCCCAAGGCGTACCCGCGAACACGCGTCACGACGCTTACGCCGTGTGGCTCTACAACTCGCCCTCGGACACGCACATCCTCGGCTTCGTCAACCCCGGGGTCACGGCCACCAAGGTGCTGCAGACCGCCGGTCCGCTGCCCACCAATGCGGCGCACTTCAAGCAGTTACTGGTGACGATCGAGACCCAGGGCAAGCCGAAGGGCCCCGGCAAGATTGTCCTCCAGGGCGCGCTCAGCCTTCACTGAGCGGAGGGTCGCCCTCACCGCAGGCGCGCGCGATCCCGTCGAGTGCCTCATCGAGCTTGCCCCCGGTCGCCCGGCGCAGCAGGAACCCCCCGGTACGGGAGTAGCCCCGGAGCTTCTGGCGCTGCTCGATCGTCACGCGCGTGCCGTCATCGTGCGGTTCCAGCACGATCTCGGTGACCGCTTCACCGAGCACGCGCTCGAACGGCGTGCCCTCGATCTCCTGCTCCCAGCGGCGCCGGTACGACGGGTCGGACGCGAGCAGGCTGAAGTCGATCCTCACTGGACGTCCCTTCTTGGTCAGGTGAACCTGAGTCCAGCGGTCATCCTCCACTCCCTCCACGCGCGCCACTCCCGGCCACCAGCGCGGAAGATGATGCGGGTCGGAGATCAGCTCCCAGATCCGCTGCGGCGAGGCTGACACTATGCGGTTTCGCCGAGCGCGCGCCATCCGGTCAGGACTCGTAGTCGATCAGGGCGTGCACATGGTGCGGCGCGAGTCGTGCTCGGCCGCCGAGGAAGCTCAGCTCGACCAGAAATGCGCACGCGGCAATGTCGGCTCCGAGACCGCTGACCAGCTCGCACAGCGCCCCTGCGGTGCCACCCGTGGCCAGCAGGTCGTCGTGGATCAACACGCGGGCGCCACCGGCCAGAGCGTCGGCATGGACCTCGAGCGCGTCGATCCCGTACTCGAGCGCGTACTCGGCGCTGACCGTGTCGTACGGCAGCTTCCCGGGTTTACGGGCGGGGACGAAGCCCGCTCCCAGAGCCCGGGCCAGCGCCCCTCCCAGGATGAAGCCGCGAGCCTCGGCGGCCACCACGAGGTCGATCTCGAGGGGCTGGGCGAATCGGACGAGCCGCGCCACGGCTCCGTCCAGCGCCCGCGGGTCGAGCAACAGCGGCGTGATGTCCCGGAACACGATGCCCGGACGGGGAAAGTCCGGTATGTCCCGCACGAAGGCCCGGAGATCGACGCCTGAGCGACCGAGATCAGGTGGCAATTTTGCGCAGATCGCGGATCAGCAGCAGATGCTTGAGATGCGTCGTCACCGAGGCGAGATTCTCCAGCGCCTCAATCGCCTCCTTGCGCCGCTCTAGGTTACGCGAGCGCAGAGCGGGGGCGAGGATGCTCTGCAGCAGCTGAGCCTCCCGGTCGGCGGAGCTGCGGAAGACCCTGAGGTTACGGCCGCCGACGCCGTAGCGCGCCAGCTCGGAGACGGCTCGGACGATCTCCCGCTCGGTCTCGTCGTAGTACCGCGCCCCGCCCGCCCCGCCGCGGGTCTCGCCCTTGATCACGCCGAAGTCCACCAGCTCGCGCACCAATCCCGGATCCGCGCCGGTCTCTTCCACCACGTCCTCCAGCGAGTACATGGCTCCGCCATCGCGGTTGGACACGGTCGCGCGGCGCAGTGAGCGGCCATCGCCGGGGGCAGCGACCTCACGTTCGGAGCGCCCGCCGGCCAGCTCCTGGCGGATCACCCGCAGCGGCAGGAACTCGTCACGCTGCAGGCGCAGGATCGTGCGCAACCGCTGGATGTCGTTCTGGGTGTAGAGACGGTAGCCCCCCTGGGTGCGGCGGGGCGTGACGAGCTTCTGATCCTCCAGATAGCGGATCTTGGAGATCGAGATGTCAGGGAACTCCTGGTGTAGCGCCTTGCACACGGTGCCGATGGTGACCGCCTTCTGGCGCGGCCGACCAGGCTCCTCTGCGGAGGACTCGGGCAGTTGCAGCTCAGCTTCTCGGGTGTCCGACGATGTGTCCATTAGCGGTGGAGATACGCCAGCTTGTATTTGCCGACCTGCAGCTCATCGCCGTCGCCCAGGCGATGGGACTCGATCCGGTGACGGTTGACGTACGTGCCGTTGAGCGAGCCGCAGTCGTCGAGGTAGTAATCCTCGCCGCGGCGGACCAGGATCGCGTGATCACGGGATACCGTCACGTCGTCGAGGAAGATGTCGCTCTCGGGGCGCCGGCCGACGGTGAGACGGTCAACGGCGAGCGGAAAGCTTTCCCCCGCCCGTCCCCCGCCCGCGCGGATCACCAGCGCGGCGCCGCGGGCGACCACGTCCTCGAGCTGAAGCTCTTCGATCTCACCCGTCTCGCCGACGCGGTAGGTGGCGGTGACCGCTCCCGGCGCGGGCTCGGAGCCGGTTAGGAACGCACCGCAGCGCTGGCAGTAGTTGGCGCCGTCGGTGTTGGCGAAGCCGCATTCGGGGCAGTGCTGGGCCACCGAACTGCCCGGCCCGCCTACTCGGGTTCCGTCCCGGACACGCGCCCGGAGAGGATGTCGGTCAGCTGCTGCACGTCGGCACCAGAGATGACGAGCTCGCCGGTTTCCTCCTTCTTGCGTAGCCGGTTCACCAGCTCGGCGCGCAGAATGTCGATCTTGCCGTGCAGGATCCGCCGCTTGTAGGAGATCTCCATCTCCTCATCCGTGAGCTGCTTGATCAGGTCTTTCAGCTCCTGATCGCTGAGCGAACCGAGGTCCGGAAACGTGTCCATCTGAAGCGATACCCCCGTTCTACTGCAGTTTGGTAGAGGCCGAAGGCGCGAGTATACCGGCGCTTCCCAGAGGGTCAATCTGAGCTTGAGAGTTCCTCCGGCGAGCGGGCCTGCCGGAGGCCGTCACGGACATACAGCACCGTGGCCAGCAGCGCCAGCGCCATCCCGCAATACAGCAGCACCAGCGCGAGCCAGTGGAGCCCCGCCATGGCGAAGAACGGCGCGCCCATCGTCGGAGCGACCCCTAGCCGGCCGGCCCAGTTGATCTTCAGCTCCAGCCCCCGCGAGAGGCCGTAGCGGCTGAGGGCGAGCATCAACAGCTCACGGGCAATCACCACGACCAGAGCCCATCGCGGGAGCAGGTGAAAGTGCCATGCCACGACCATGCCCGAGATCACCAGCAGGCGGTCGACGATCGGGTCCAGCAGCGCCCCCAGGCGGCTGTACTGGCCGGTCAGCCGAGCGGCGAAGCCGTCGAGGTAGTCTGCCCATCCGATCACGGCGAACAGCACCACCGCCAGAGCGTCACGGCCGTGCTGACTCGACAGCGCCACCACCAGGAACACGGGGATCCCGGCCAGGCGGACGTAGCCGATCGCGTTGGGGATCGTCCACGGGCGCAGCGGCTGGTCTGAGCGCGTGGCGACGGGCGGAGGCCCCGAGCGGTCGAGGCCGAACAGGCGGCGCTTGGTGGGCGGCCTCAGGGCAGCCCCCGCCACAGCTCGGCGACCGCCTCCCCCGCGCCGTCGACGGGTACGGCGCGGGACTCCCGCCCGCGGCGGATCTGCACCTCGATTTGGCCGGCCGCCAGCGTTCGTCGCCCGACGGTCAGCCGCACCGGGCAGCCGAGCAGCTCGGCGTCGGCGAACTTCTCCCCCGGGCCCGCATCACGGTCGTCGTAGAGCACATCCAGTCCGGCCTGCTGAAGCTCGTCGTACAGGCGCTCGGACAGCGCGCACTCCTCACTGCCCTCCTTTCCGAGCACGACCAGCTCCACGTCGAACGGAGCCATCGACCGCGGCCAGGAGATTCCCTGTTCGTCCGCGTGCTGCTCGACCGCGGCGGCGGCGGCGCGGGCCGGGCCGAAGCCGTAGGAGCCCATCCAGATCAGCCGCTCGGCACCGGACTGGTCAAGGTAGTTCGCCCGCAGCGGCTCGGAGTAGCGCATGCCCAGCTTGAACAGGTTCCCGACCTCGATCGCCGGTTCGATCCTGATCGCTCCACCGGGCACGATGTCCCCAGCCACCACGCTGCGCACGTCGACCTTCTCGAACCGGAAGTCCCGGCCCGGCGTCACTCCGCTCAGGTGCAGGTCTGGCTGATTGGCTCCCGTCACGTACCCCCCGCCCGACTCGATCGCCGCGTCGAGCAGCACTGGCATCTTGGCGCCGACCGGTCCGATGAAGCCCGGTGGGCCGAGTCGCTCGGAGATTTCCTCAGCCCGCGCCGCGCGGAAGGTGGCCCCCAAGGCGACCTGGAGCTTGATCTCGTTGACCCGGTGGTCGCCGCGCACGACCACGAGCTTCATCTCCCCTCCGTCGAGCACCACCGGGAACGCCTTCAGCAGCGCGCCGGCGGGCAGCTCGAGCGCCGTGGCCACCGCGTCGATCGTCGTCATCCCCGGTGTGTGCACCTCCTCCGGCGCGGCCGGTGCCGGCGGGAGCGAGACCGGCTGAGCCTGCGCGCTGGCCACCTCGAGGTTGGCCGCGTAGCCCGGGGCCAGCGCCACGTCGTTCTCGCCCGCAGCGCACGGGGCCATGTACTCGTGGGCTCCGATCCCGCCCATCATCCCCACGTCCGCCTCGACGCGGTACCACTCGAGTCCGAGGCGGTCGAACATCCGGTCGTAGGCCCCGACATGACGCTGGTAGGAAACCTCCAGGCCCTCTTGATCACGGTCGAACGAGTACGAGTCCTTCATGATGAATTCTCGGGTCCGCAGCACGCCCGCCCGGGGCCGCGGCTCGTCGCGCTCCTTGATCTGGAAGTGGTAGAGGATCATCGGTAGATCGCGGTAGGAGCGCACCGCGGCGGCGACGTGCCCGGTGACTATCTCCTCGTGGGTCATGGCCAGCACCATGTCCGCGCCGCGGCGATCTTTGAGCTTGAACAGCTCGTCGATCTCGTAACGCCCCGTGCGCCGCCAGGGTTCCGCGGGGTGCAGCACCGGCATCAGCATCTCCTGGCCGCCGATGGCGTTCATCTCCTCGCGGACGATCTCGACGATCCGCTCGTGCACCCGCCAGCCGGCGGGCAGCCACGACCACAGCCCCGATCCGACCTGGCGGATCAGGCCGGCACGCACCATCAGCTTGTGCGAGACCGCCTCGGCATCCGCGGGAGGCTCTCGCTCGGTGGGCAGGAAGTAGTTCGTCAGGCGGGTCATCGCTAAAGCGGAGAAGCCTACCCGGGCCCGAATCACGGGCTCCGCCCGAGCGCGTCTGATAGAAGTGGAATCACCCCCCAAAACCGGACCCAGGAGACTGTCAATGGCCTACTCAGTACCGCCGCTCACCTACGACTACAGCGCGCTGGAGCCGCATATCGACGAGGCGACGATGCGCGTGCATCACGACAAGCACCATCAGGCGTACGTGGACAAGGTCAACACGGCGCTCGAAGGCACCGACTGGGAGGACAAGCCGATCGACGAGGTCGTCAAGAACCTGTCAGACCTCCCCGAGGACAAGCGCGGCCCCGTCCGCAACAACGGTGGCGGCCATCTCAACCACTCACTGTTCTGGGAGTGGATGTCCCCGGACGGCGGCGGCGAGCCCGACGGCGAGCTCCGTGAGGCGATCGACTCGGCGTTCGGCTCGTTCGACGACTTCAAGACCAAGTTCAAGGAGGCGGGCGTCGGCCAGTTTGGCTCCGGCTGGGCGTGGCTGGTGCACGACGGCTCGGGCCTGGCGATCGTCTCGACGCCCAATCAGGACAATCCGCTCACCGACGGCAAGACGCCGCTGCTGGGCGTCGACGTCTGGGAGCACTCGTACTACCTCAAGTACCAGAACAAGCGTCCGGACTACATCGATGCTTGGTTCAACGTGGTCAATTGGCCGAAGGTCGCCGAGGCGTTCCAGAGCGCGCATTAGCCGGCGCGGGAGGGGGGGCGGAGGGACGAGGGCACGAGAGGGAAGGCCACGGGAAAAGCGGATGAACCAACCAGAAA
>JBPCMW010000079.1:0-5341 GCA_051001875.1 Solirubrobacteraceae bacterium
GACGCAGCCTGAGGACGCGTCGGCCAAGCCCCGCCGCCGTGGCCGCCGTGGCGGCCGTACGCGCGCGGGAGCACGCGACGAAGACGCGGCCAAAGACGACGAGCCGGCCGACGACGAGCCCGAGCCCGCGGCCGAGCGGGCACCGAAGCCGAGGACACGGACGCGCTCACGCGCTCGGGACTCCGAGCGGGACCGTGACTCTGACCGCACCCGCGATCCCGAGCCCGCCGCTGTCGAAGAGGACGAGATCGTCGAAGGCGTCGTCGAGCTGCTGCCGAACGGCTCCGGCTTCGTTCGCGTCAAGCCGCCCGAGCCATCGGACGACGACGTCTACGTGTCCGCGGCCCAGGTCAAGCGCTGCGAGCTGGTCTCCGGCGACCGGGTGACCGGCCCCCGGCGCTCGCCCCGGCGCTCGGAGCGCTTCGCCTCGCTCGTCCGCGTCGACACGATCAACGATCAGCCGGCGTCAGAGCTCGCTTCCGGCACGCGCTTCGAGGATCTCCCGGCGGCGTTCCCGACCGAGCGCTTCCGTCTCGGCTCGGAGGATCCGACGGTCAAGGCAATCGAGTGGCTGACACCGTTTGGCAAGGGTTCGCGCGTGGTCCTCATCGGCGCCTCGCGGGCCGGCAAGAGCGAGGCACTGCGGCGGCTGGCAACCGTGCTCGCGGCCCAGGATGAGGTGCAGGTCTCGGTCGCACTGGCCGGCGTGCGCCCGGAGGAGATCTCGGTGTGGCGCGAGGATGGACTCGCCCCCCCGTCCCCGGTGAGCTTCTCGGCCTCCGCGGACGCCCAGGATCACGCAGTCGAGCTGGTCGTCGACCAGGCTCGCCGGGTCGCCGCGCGCGGTGCCGACGCCGTGGTGCTGATCGACACACTCGACGGGCTGCACCCCCAGGCCGCTCGCAAGGCGCTCGCCGCGGCGCGGAACATCGTCGACGGCGGCTCGCTGACGGTGATCGCCACCGCGACTGTCCCGATCGGTGGCGAGACGACGGTGATCGCGCTCGATCTGGCGCTCGCCAGCACGGGCCGCTTCCCGGCGGTGAACCTCGCTGCCAGCGGGACCCTGCGGCCCGAGCTGCTCGTGGGAGACGCGGGAGCCGAGGCGATCGCTCGCGCGCGCGGCGAAGCCCTCGACGGCTGAACACTCAATAGGCGGTGCAGCGGGAGCGGTGCCGCGGGGAGGCCGTCAGCAGAGCATGACGCCCGGCCCGCCGAGGCGGGCGCTACCGTCTCAAAGCAGCACATGAGCGAGACTACGACCGAGCTCGACACCCTGCTCTCGGGGCTCAACGAGCCCCAGCGCGAGGCTGTCACCCACGGCGACGGACCACTGTTGATCCTGGCCGGGGCGGGCTCGGGGAAGACCCGCGTACTGACCCACCGGATCGCCTATCTGGTGGCCACCGACGTGGCCAAGCCGAACGAGATCCTCGCGATCACGTTCACCAATAAGGCGGCGGGCGAGATGCGCGATCGCGCCGGGTTGCTGGTCGGCCGGCAGGTCCGCGCGATGTGGGTGATGACCTTCCATTCGGCCTGCGCCCGGATGCTCCGCGCGCATGCGGACAAGCTCGGCTACACGCGCCAGTTCACGATCTACGACCAGGCCGATTCGCGCCGGCTGGTGAAGCGCTGCCTGGACGATCTGGGCGTCGATCCCAAGCGGTTCACTCCGGGCGCGATCCTGACGCAGATCTCCGACGCCAAGAACAAGCTCCGGGACGCCGATGACTACGGGCGTATGGTGGGTTCGTTCTTCGAGCAGACGGTGGCCGACGTCTTTCGAAGCTATGAGAGCGAGCTGCACCGCATGAACGCGATGGACTTCGACGATCTGCTCGTCCGTGCCGTCAACGTCCTCGAGCTGTTTCCGGAGGTCCGCGAGCGATACGCCGAGGGTTTCCGGCACGTGATGGTCGACGAGTACCAGGACACCAATCACGCGCAGTACCGGTGGCTCCAGCTGCTGGCCGGCGAGCATCGGAACCTGGCCGTGGTCGGGGACCCGGATCAGTCGATCTACCAATTCCGCGGAGCCGACATCACCAACATCCTCGAGTTCGAGGACACGTTCCCCGACGCCCGGGTGGTCAAGCTCGAGCAGAACTACCGCTCGACGCAGACGATCCTCGACGCCGCCAACGCGGTGATCATGAACAACCGCGGTCGCCGGTCCAAGCAGCTGTGGACCGACCTGGGCCAGGGCGACCCGATCAAGGTCCGGGAGCTCGAGGACGAGCACGCCGAGGCGCGGTTCGTCACCGGCGAGGTCCAGCGACTCGTCGACGAGGGAGTCTCGCGATCGGAGATCGCCGTCTTCTACCGCACCAACGCACAGTCACGCGTGCTCGAGGACAACCTGGTCCGCGCCGAGATCGGCTACCAGGTGATCGGCGGGACGAAGTTCTACGAGCGGGCCGAGATCAAGGACGCGATCGCTTACCTGACCGCCATCGTCAACCCCCAGGATGTTGGCGCATTTACCCGGATCGTCAATTCCCCGCGACGGGGGATCGGGTCGACCTCGCTGTCCCGCGTGCTGGCCTTCGCGAACACGATGGGCATGTCGATCTGGGAGGCGGCCTCCGAGCCCGAGCAGGTGCCGGGTCTCGGACCGGCGGCGATCAAGGCTATTCGGAGGTTCATGGCCACGATGCACGTGCTCGGCGAGCGGGCGCAGGCGGGCGCGTCGGTGGCCGAACTGCTGCGGGAGACGCTGCAGGAGTCGGGCTACCTGGAGGCGCTTGAGGCCGAGCGGACGATCGAGGCGCAGGGCCGGATCGAGAACCTGGAGGAGCTGGTCAACGTGGCGGTCGAATACGACTCCTCCGAGGTGTCCGAGGCGGTCGATCCCGAAGAGGCGCCGCTGCCCGCCTTCCTGCAGCAGGTCGCGCTGATTGCGGACGCCGACGGGCGCAACGACGACGAGGGCCTGGTGACGTTGATGACGCTCCACAACGCCAAGGGGCTCGAGTATCCGATCGTGTTCATCATCGGATGCGAGGAGGGCGTGTTTCCGCACTCACGCGCGCTCGACGAGGGTGGCCTCGAGGAGGAGCGGCGCCTGTGCTACGTCGGCATCACCCGGGCCGAGCGTGATCTCTACGTCACTTACGCGCGGACGCGCACGGTGTTCGGGGCGCGCAGCTTCGGCGCGCCGAGCCGGTTCATCGGCGAGATTCCGGCGGCGCTGACCGACCGCGATGAACAGATGTCCCGCCGCGGCGTCGGCACCCTCGGAGGTTTCCGGGCGCGGGCGGGCACCTGGGGGTCGGCGCCCTCGCCGGCCTCGGCTGAGCGGGCCGAGCCGGCGCTCGTCGCTTACCGGATGGGCGACGACGTCGTCCATCCCAGCTTCGGCGAGGGCGTCGTCACGGGGCTCGAGCCCGGGGGGATCGTCGTGATCCGCTTCAGCAAGGATCGCTCCGAGCGCAAGCTGGTGGCGGACCTGGCGCCGATCACCAAGCGGTGACCGCGAATCCTCTAGCGTGCACAGGATGAGCGCGACGATCATCGACGGAAAGGCCGTGGCCTCCCGGATCCGGACCGAGGTGGCCGCCGAGGTCACGGACATCACCGAGCTGATCGGACGCCCGCCCGGTCTCGCGACGATCCTGGTCGGAGACGATCCGGCCTCGGCGATCTACGTGGCCAACAAGCGCCGCGCCTGCGGCGAGGCGGGGATCGCCGATCATCACCGCCACCTCCAGGCGAGCGTCTCCCAGGACGAGGTCGCGGAGCTGATCGCGGACTGCAACGCTAACCCGGAGATCAACGGCATCCTCCTCCAGCTCCCGGTCCCGTCCGGGCTCGACGGCGCTGCGCTGACCGCGCGCATCGCGCCCGAGAAGGACGTCGACGGTCTCACCCCGATCAGCGCGGGCCGCCTGGCTCAGGGCACCCCCGGCCTGCGTCCCTGCACTCCGCTTGGAGTGATCGAGCTGCTCGACGCCTACGACGTCCCGCTCGAGGGCGCGGAGGCGGTGGTGGTGGGACGTTCGGATCTGGTCGGCAAACCCGTCGCGGCGCTGCTGCTGGCGCGCAACGCGACCGTCACCGTGTGCCACTCCCGGACCCGTGAGCTGGCCGGCGTGTGCGCCCGTGCTGACGTCCTGATCGCCGCCGTCGGAGTTCCGCGGCTGATCGGGGCCGAACACGTCAAGCCCGGTGCCGCCGTCATCGATGTCGGCATGAACCGTCTCCCCGACGGCCTGGCCGGAGACGTGGGGTTCGACGCGGCCCGGGAGCGAGCCGGGCTGCTCACGCCGGTTCCCGGCGGGGTCGGGCCGATGACGATCGCGATGCTCCTGCGGAACACCGTCAGCGCGGCCCGCCTGCAGCATGCGGTGGCGGATCCCGTTCGCTAGTGGGCCTGCCCCTAGTGCAACGCGAGGAGTCGGATTGGCAGCCGGTGCGGCGAGTGGGGCCGCGCGTCCACACCGGAGAGCTGATCAGCGCGAGCAGTGCGCTCCTGCTGGCGCCGATCATGTTCGTCTTGGAGTGGTATGGACAGGTGGGCGTGCCCGAGGTGCGCCGCTCGGGGACGATTGGCGTGGAGAACGCCTGGAACGGGTTGGCACTGCTGCGGTGGCTCCTGCTGGCGGCGATCCTGGTGTCGCTCGGGTCGGTGGTGCTGCACGCCAGACAGCGCGGGCATGGCACGAGGACCGCCACCGGTGCGCCCGTGGCGTTGCTCGGCACGCTTGCCACGCTGTGGCTGGGCTACCGGGTGCTGCTCGACCCCCCGAGCGCGGGCACCGTGGTGGATCTGAAGCTCGGCGCGTTTCTGGGGCTGCTCGCGACGATCGGGATGGCGATCGGCGGCTTCGAGTCGCTGCGGGAGGAGCGGGCCCGCCGAGCCGAGGTCGTCCAGCGGTCCAGAAAAGCCCGTTCGGTGGCATCCGGCCTACCCGGGCGGTAGGCTGGCGCTTCCGCGCAGGCTCGCCGCGGGGAGGAGGGAGGGGCTGGACCTAGAAACAGTGAGCCAAACGGTGACCAACTTGGAGGGCTTCAGTGAACCTGGAAAATGTTCGTCGCGAAGACTGGATTGTGGGCGGTCTCGCCCTGCTGTTGGCAATCTTTCTCTTCACCCTGCCGTGGTTCGACCTGAGTGTCGGGCCGTTCTCGGCCACGTTCGCGGCCACCGGTGCCCCGGATGGCTGGCTCGGCATCCTCGCGTTCCTCGCTGCGTTGGCGATCGTCGTGGATCTGGCGATCGAGCGGTTCTCGCCGCAGACGCAGATTCCCGCGATCGGCAACAGCCGTACCAACACGCGTTTCATTCTGGCTATCGCCGCCGCGGCGTTCGTGGTGCTGAAGTTCCTCTTCCACATCCACT
>JBPCMW010000080.1:0-4846 GCA_051001875.1 Solirubrobacteraceae bacterium
AGCACACGCACCGACGCTCAACTCGAAACCCGCGATCTTCAGGGCTTACTTCGATGGCGAGACCCGGACTCGAACCGGGGACACCACGATTTTCAGTCGTGTGGACTGAGGGGTCAGAAATCGCCCGTTTGCAGGGAAAGTGGGACAACCGGGCTCGCCCTTACGGGTCCCCGTGAGTCCAGGCTTTCCGGACGTTGCGACTGTATTCGGGCCCAGGAACCGAGGCTCTGGCCCAAGAGGAAGCAAGCGCGGCTCGTCGTATCGGGACCCGACCCCGACTGCCATCAGCTCAGAACCGTCTGGCGGCTCAGCGTGGCCGCCGGGTGGAGCCTCGAAGTTGGCGGCGTTCAGTGTCATTGCGGGCCAGCCTCGGCTACGAGAAGTCATGGCGAACATGGACGTCAGCGATGCTAGTTGGCCCGGCGGCAGCTACCTGCGTCGGCTCGCCGAGAAACTCGTCGAGCAGCCGGCGGATCTTGCCGTCGATGCTTCGTCCGCTCTGCTGCGTGTAGATCTCGAGCGTGGTCTTCCAGTTAGCGTGGCCGGCCTGGCTCTGGACAAACACGAGGTCCTTGCCCGCTTGGAACGACAGCGTGATGAACGTCCTGCGGAAGGAATGCGGAGTGATTCGAATCGGCATCGGCGCGAGTCCCTGCGCCTGGCGAAGCTCACCCGCAACGGCCGCGATGTGCTTCAGGCGCCGGCCAAGGTTGAACCTGTCGCCGCTACCACCACCCCGCACGGGGAAGACGGGATCGCTCGGCGCAGGCGGTTGAGGCAGCGATGTCTTGTAGAGGACGAACTCCTCGCGGACAAACGGCGAGAGATGAATTTCCCGAACGCCAGCGTCTGTCTTCGCGTCGTCGAGCACGAGCCGTCCGTGCGTATGATCGACCCGAGTCCAGACAAGTTCGGTGTGCTCGGAGGCACGCATCCCCGTCAGAGCAAGGGCCACGATGATCGCACGTCGGCGGCGGGGTGCTCGCGGATCAGCCTTGATACGCGAGACGTAGATCGCCGTGCTCTCTGCACAGCCAAGCCGCTCGCCGATCTTCGTCCATGACATCCCCTCGGCGCGAAGTTCTCGAGCAACGGAGGCCCGCTTCAAGCTGGTGGGCGTGACGCCCTGGTCCAGCATGTCTGCCGCTTCGATCATGCTCAGCACCTCGTCTGCTTCAAGGTGCTCCCGGGGTGGCTTTCCTGGCTTCTTCACCCGCAGTCCCGAGCGGCCCTTCACCGGGTTGCGCTGGATCGTGTAGTGGTCGCTTTCCACGGCTCGATCGAGGATCTGTCCGAGCAGCCGAAGCGCTTCGTTGATCGTCGCCGGGCCGAAGCGCCGCTTGGGCCGCCCATGCTTGTTGAGCAAGGTCACCTCGTTGTCGCGAGCCAGCTTCAGCTGGTCGGCTTCCTGGCGCATCCGATCGCGCCACTGGCGAACAGCCTCGTGGGTGATCTCGATCAGCCGGTGGTCCTTGAATTCCGGCAAGATGTACCGGCTGAGGACGTGACCGTAGCTGGTCCTCGTGCTCTGGTCGAGGTCGATGCTGTGGCGATCGAGCCACATACTGGCGAACTGGTGGAACGTCGGATCGTGCTCCTCGGGAGAGATGTCGGGCAGCGGCGGACGCCAGATGCCGGCAGCAATCTCAGCCATGATCTCCTGAAGCTTCAGCTCGGCCAGCGGCCGGTTCCAACCTTCCAGTTCATTACCGAGACGAAGCGTGAGCCGCTCTCCTTGCCAGCGGACGCGGACCGAGTACGTGACGATGCCCGAGGCTCCGCGATAGGCCCTCACCTGTCCGACGGCTTTGCGACCCTTCGTGGCCATGCAGTTGTCCGGTGGCTTCGGCATTTGCCCGCGTGGTCTCGGCCGGTCAACCATCGTAGACCGGGTGTAGGCGCGTTGTCCCGCGTCGGCTTGAGGCCGTTGCGCTCGGTGGCGTTGGCCCATCTGCCGGATTGGAGGGTGTCAACGGATTGAGAGCGGCCGCAACTCGGTTGGCATCAAAGCGCAAGGGCGCGCGCTGACCCGGCCCGAGCTTGACACCTCCGAGTCGGCCGGCGTTCTCGTACACCCAGGCGCGGCTGACCTGGAACGTGGCGCACACGTCCTCCACGGTCAGCATCGGCCGCGCCGAGGACCGCGCGGCGGCGAGCTTGATCGCCAAACGATCAGCAAGCCGGTCAAGCTGCTCCTCGCTCAACGTGAGCGCGTCGTCGTTCATCGCTGCGCCTCCTTCGCTCGGCGACCCAGTTCACGCTCCGACCGCACCGAGCGGGTTGCATGCAGCTCGGCCTCCAGCCGCTCCGAGCGGAGCCCAGGACGGACGACGAGCCAGTCGGTGAGGTCGTAGCCGTCGTTTCGCTCAGGCGCGAGGTCAACGATTGCCGTGTCCGGGTGGTCGCCGAGGTCGCGAGCGATCCGTTCAGCGAGCGCCCGGCCTTGCGGGTCGGAGTCGGTGACGATTGTGACTTGGCGCCCCGCGAGTAGTTGCGCCCAGTGTGGGCGCCAGGTGTCGGTGCCGGGGAGCGCGATCGCGGCGAGGCCGCGGGAGCGCGCGGCGATCATGTCGGGTTCGCCTTCGACGAGCAGGACCTGCTGCGAGGGCTCGGCGGCGGGGTGGGGAAGCAGCACTCGCTGCGATCCGGGTGCGGCCCGCATCTTTGCCTGCCGGGCGGCGGGCCACGGTCGGTAGCGCAAGAGGCCTACGAGCTGGCCGTCGTGATCGCGCGTCGGGATTGTGATGTGGTTGCCGTCGGCGCCGAGGTCCAGCTCGCGCATTGTGGGGTATCGCCAGCCGCGCTCGCGCGCCAACCGGGCGATCAGTCCAGCTTGCGTGGCGAGCGCGGACTGCCATCGCTGGACGTCCGGTTCCCTGATCGTCAGGGTACGTGTTCTGCGCTTCCGCTCGACGGCTCCGTTGCCGGCACGACGGTTGGCAAGCGCCACGGGATGGGATCTGTTGAGCGCCTGGCTGCGGCGTTCGGCGAGGCCGTGGCGGATCATCAGGTCGATGGCGGAGCGCTCGGTGTAGCGCTTGGCGAGGGCAGCGTCGTAAGGGCCGCCTTTCGCGCCGCAGGCGTGGCAGTGCCACGCGCCATGTTCGAGGTTGACGCTGCAGGATGGGTCGCGGTCACCACGGCGGTGGGCGTCGGGGTCGGCGAAGCAGCGGATCGAGGCCTCGGTGTGTGCCCAGCCGGGTAGCTGGATGCCGAGGGCAGCGTAGTAGCCGCGGATGTCGGCGCCGGGGAGCATGAGCGTCATCGCTGCCCCCGGTTGGCGGTCGTGAGCGCGGGCGGGATCTTCTTGTAGAGGTGACTGGCGGTGATCCAGCGACGGAAGTAGAACTCCTCGAAGGCATACGGGAACGTCACCGGCCAGCGGTTGATGTCCCAGAAGTGCGCAGCCCATCGCATCACTTCGTCCTCGCTGGATGCCCATGGCCGCCGCGGCCCTTGGAGCTCGTCGATCACGGGCCCGATCGAGCGTTTCGCGAGGACGTCGGCCTTGGTCGCCGCCCAGACGACTTCGCAGCCGGCCAGCAGGTAGACGGCGGCCTGCCACTCGCCCATGTCGTCGGGGTAGAGCGCCGAGGCCTCGGCGAACGTGGCATCACCGGAGCGGAGCTGGTCTATCCAGAGGCCCAGCCGCTCGGAGCGATCGCGTGCGCACGTGAGGGTTTCCGCGACTGGATCGTTGTCAATGTGCGGCATGGTCGAATCTCCCTTCGGCGAGGTCGTTGACGTTCGCGTTGCGTGCTTCTGTCTCGGTCCAGCCCGCCGAGGCGAGCGTGGCCGTGAGCTGTTGGGCGAGTTCGCCCACGTCGACGGCGAGTGGTCGGCGTTCCTCGGCGACTGATTGGTGGTTGGCGAACGCACGGTGGACCGTCCAGTGGATCTCCTGCACGGCCGCGAGCACCGCTGTCGCGACCTGCTGATCGTCAGCTCCGGCACGCTGCTGGTCGATCATCAGCGCCACGACACAGCTTCGGGTCGGGCCGTCGGCGGCCATCCCGGCGGCGCGGGTGTTGTCGTAGAGCAGCGCGAGCGCGTCGGGATGCAGCCCGGACCACAGCTGCGCGTTGGCGTGTTGGAGGCGCGACTGCGCGTCGTTGAGCCGCTTCGCGCTCTCGGTGTCTTCTGCGAACAGGGCGGCGAGACGTGAGGCGAGCCCCTGGGCGGTGGACGGGATCGTGGTCATGAGCGATCCGTGCGCTGTTGACCGGTTTTCGCGGCGCTCGTGCTGGCGGGCTGGTCGGCTTCGGCCCATTCCGGCATCCGCATCACGATCCACGCGAACTCGCTGCCGAGCAGCGGTACCTCGTGCGCGGCGCGCGAGGTCCATTTGCAGAGCTGTCGCAGTGTGAGGTGGCCACGCCACATCGCCTCGACCCGCTCGGCCGCGGTCATCGCCCACAGTGCCTGCAGCTGGTCTGGAACGGCGGGCCGGTCTCCTCGGACGACGTGCGGGTGGTTGGCCGGGCCGCCCGGGCGGATTGCTGTTGCGGTGCTCATGCGCCGAGCCTCCGGCGGATCCCGTCGAGCGTCGGGCAGACCCAGCGTCCGGCAGTACAGCCAGCGCCGAGCGCTTGCAGCTCGGCCGGGGTGCTCTCAGGAGTGATCGGACAGCGGCAGTCCTTCGCCCGAGGATCGCCGAGTGCCTCGCGGATGAGTTCGGAGCGGCGGCGGGTGTCCGCCTTGCCCTTGGCCTCGCGGGCGCGCTCGAGTGCGCGTTGGCGGCTCCGGGCATCGCGCTCCTCGCCTCGCGGGGTGGTAGAAGTGTGTTGTCGCATGAAGCTCTCCTATTGGGTGAGCGGACGGTGGCGGGACGCCCCTGCACGGGCGT
>JBPCMW010000081.1:0-18710 GCA_051001875.1 Solirubrobacteraceae bacterium
TCCTCGATCAGAACGGTGCAGAGTCGCTGCTCGGGCAGGGCGACATGCTGTTCTCGCCCGTGGGCTCGAGCAAGTTGCAGCGCATCCAGGGCGCCTACATCGATGAGGACCAGATCCTCGAGCTGACCGATGCCTGGCGCCGCCAGGGCGAGCCCGCTTTCCACAAGGAACTGCTGGAAGAGGTCGAGAGCGCGGACGCCGGCGCGTCCGGCGAAGATCCGGAATTCGACCCCGACGAGGACCCGCTGCTCCAGGAGGCGATCTCGCTCGTGGCCCAGATGGGCACCGCCTCGCCCTCGATGCTCCAGCGCCGCCTCCGTCTCGGCTACACGCGGGCCGGCCGGCTGATCGACATGCTCGAGCGCCGCGGGATCATCTCCGGCTACGAGGGATCAAAGCCCCGCCAGGTGCTGATTGCCGAGGCCGACGTGCCGCGGATCCTCATGCACCTCGCCGAAGGCGACGGCGCTGTGACACCCGTCGGCGGCGGCGGGGCGACCACTGGGGCCGGCAGTCTGCCGCCCGATCCCGAGCTGTCCTGAGCCGGCGGTGAGGATCCCGCAGCAGTCCTGGCATTTGCGGCCCTTTGCTCAAGTGCCCCGGCGGTAGCCTTCCGTCGATGGCAGACATCGGGTCGACTCTCCGTGAAGCGCGCATGCGCGCGCGAATCGATATCGGGGAGTTCGAGGCGCGGACGAAGATCCGCGCCAAGTACCTGCGGGCGATGGAGAACGAGGAATGGGATCTGCTACCCGGACCGGTCTACGTCAAGAGCTTCCTGCGGACCTACGGCGACTTCCTCGGCCTCGATAGCCGGCTGCTGATCGACGACTTCAAACGCCGCTACGAGCGCCCGTCCGACAACGAGATGCGTCCGATCGCTGCGCTCGGCCGCGAGCGCGAACGTGCGGCCAAGGGCCCGCTGATTCCACCGTGGGCGATCATCGGCGTGGTGCTGCTCGCGATCGTGGCGGCGCTGTGGGTGCTCGGTAGCAACACCGGCAAGAAGGCAACCCCTCCCACTGGCGTGCACGCTGTGGTCAAGCCCCACCGGCATCGCCACCACCGCACCTCCACCGCTGCAGCCCCCACCCCGAGCACGGTCAAGCTCCAGCTCGTACCGACGGGAAGCCTGTACGTCTGCCTGGTCGACGGCAGCGGCAAGAAGCTGATTCCCGGGAAGATCTTCACGGCCGGCCAGAGCATCCCTGCACAAACCGCGTCGAAGCTCCTGCTGACCCTCGGGAATGCCTCGGTGCAGATGAAGGTCAACGGCAGCGCCGTGCGGATCGCTCCGTCGGCCTCGTCGATCGGCTATCTGATTGCGCCCAACGGCAACACACCGCTGCCCATCGCCAAACAGCCCCGGTGCGCGTGAGCGACGAACCGCGCACGAGCGACGAACCGCGCACGAGCGACGAACCGCGAGCGAGCGAGGAGCCGCGGCCCCGCCAGAACCCGCGAGCGGGGATCCTGGTCACCGGCACCGAGGTCCTCACGGGCATCATCTCCGACCGCAACGGACCCTGGTTGTCCGAGCGGCTGCGGCAAATCGGCGTCGACGCGGCGATGATCCAGATCGTCGGAGACCGTCCCAACGATCTGCTGGCTGCGCTGCAGTACATGGCAGCCGAGGGGATGGCCCTGGTGGTCACCAGCGGCGGCCTCGGCCCAACCGCCGACGATCTCACCGCCGACGTCGTCGGGCGCTTCTCCGGCCGTGAGATGGTGCTCGACGGTCCGCTGGAGGAGCGGATCGCGGAGATCCTCCGCCCGATGGTGCGGCGCTGGCCCGGGCTCGATCTGGAGGCGATCCGCGCCTCCAATCGCAAACAGGCGGTGATCCCGGCCGGCGCCACGGTGCTCGAGCCGGTCGGCACCGCACCCGGGCTGGTGGTACCGCCCGGTTCTGGCTCGGGGCCCACCGTCGTCGTGCTACCCGGGCCCCCACGGGAGCTGCAGCCGATGTGGGAGATGGCCAAGCGCACCCAGGCGTTTCGGGACGCGATCGCCGGCGCCACCACCTATCGCCGGGAGATCATTCGCCTGTTCGGCATTCCCGAGTCCGAAATCGCGAATACCCTGCGGGACGCCGAAGCCGAGGGCGTTCCGCTCGCCCCGCTGGAGATCACCACCTGTCTGCGGCGCGGCGAGATCGAGATCGCCACTCGCTACGAGCCAACCGATCAGGTCGCCTACGACGCCTTGCTCGAGTTCGTCGCGCGCCGTCACGCGGACACGCTGTTCTCACGTGACGGCTCGACGGTCGACGAGCAGGTGGTGGCGCTGCTGGGCACGCGCACGGTCGCGGTCGCCGAATCGTGCACCGGTGGGTTGATGGCCGCGCGACTGACCGAGCTACCCGGGTCCTCGGCCTATTTCGCCGGCGGCATGGTGGCGTATTCCAACCGGGCGAAGATCGAGCTGGTGGGCGTGGACGCGGCGACGATCGAGCAGTTCGGCGCCGTCTCGACGGAGGTCGCCGAGCAGCTGGCCAACGGCGCCGCGGAACGTGTGGGGGCCGAGGTCGGCATCGGGATCACCGGGATCGCCGGTCCGGACGGCGGCACCGAGGAGAAGCCGGTCGGCCTGGTGTGCTTTTCGGTCTGCGCCCGCGCCGCCGGCTCTGGCTCTGGCTCTGGCTCCGGTTCTGGCCCCGGTTCTGGCCCCGGTTCAGGCTCCGATTCTGGCCCCGGCGAGGCACCCGGGAGCGCCGGCGTGATCACCCGGAGCGTACGCCTGCCGGGAGGGCGCTCCGACGTCCGCGAACGGTCCACCACCGTGACCATGCATCTGCTGCGGCGGCTGCTCCGCGGCGAGATGGTGCTCGGGCCGCTGCCCGGCCAACTGGTGACGGGCGACGACTAGTTCCTCCCGCACGTGACCATCGCCCGCGTGGCACGGAGCGCGCCGTCAGCGCGGAGCGCGCCGTTGTTGCCCACCGCGTTCCCAGATCCTCCGCGCGCGGACTTCGCCGGGCCATGCGTGACGCTGTACAACTCGCGGCTGTCGGCCGGGGGCGCCCGGTACGAGGCGCTGGGGTCGGTGGCGCTCGCGTCGTGCGGCTGATCGCCCCGGGCCAGGCGGCGCCCCCGAATTGTTCGCCTTCCGCCACAGGTATGTCTTGTTTCGTTACAGCCCCCCGGTTTAGCGTGCTCGTTCCGTCCGCCCCCAGTCCTACCGTGCATTGCCAAAGCGCTTGAGATAAGGAGTCGAACCGAGATGAGCGAGAACGAGAAAGCCAGCGCCAGGTCCGGCGCGACGTCTGACCCCAAGTCGGACGCCAAGCGACAGGCTGCGCTGCAGGGCGCTCTGACTCAGATCGAGCGGCAGTTCGGCAAGGGCTCGGTAATGCGGATGGGCGATCCCGGCGCGCGGGTGGCGGTCGATGCGATCCCCACGGGCGCGCTGTCGCTGGACATCGCGCTGGGCATCGGCGGGGTGCCGCGAGGCCGGATGATCGAGATCTTCGGCCCGGAGTCCTCCGGTAAGACGACGCTGGTCTATCACCTGATCGCCGAGGCGCAGAAGCTCGGCGGCGTCTGCGCGTTCGTCGACGCCGAGCACGCGATGGATCCGTTGTACGCGAAGGAGATCGGCGTGGACATCGACGAGCTGCTGGTCTCCCAACCCGACTTCGGAGAGCAGGCACTGGAGATCGTCGACATGCTGATCCGCTCCGGTGCGGTCGATCTGATTGCCGTGGACTCGGTGGCGGCGCTGACGCCCCGGTCGGAGCTCGAAGGACAGATGGGCGATCAGACGGTCGGCCTGCAGGCGCGGATGATGTCCCAGGCGATGCGCAAGCTCGCCGGCAATCTCAACCGCACGCAGACGCTGTGCGTGTTCACCAACCAGATCCGCGAGAAGGTGGGCGTGATGTTCGGCTCGCCGGAGACGCAGCCGGGTGGCCGTGCCCTGAAGTTCTATGCCTCGCAGCGACTGGACATCCGCCGGATCGAGACGCTCAAGGATGGAACCGAAGCGGTCGGAAACCGGGTGCGGGTCAAGGTGGTCAAGAACAAGGTCGCGGCGCCGTTCAAGCAAGCCGAGTTCGACATCGAGTTCGGCCGCGGGATCTCGACCTCCGGCTGCCTGATCGATTTCGGCATCGAGCACAACATCGTCACCAAGTCCGGATCATTCTTCTCCTACGGGGAGGAACGGCTGGGACAGGGCCGCGGCAACGCCAAGACGTTCCTGGACGAGCATCCGGACATGTCACGAGAGATCGAGAGCAAGGTCTACGCCGCGCTCGGAATCAATCGAGACGTGGTGAAGATAAACGGGCCGCGTGAGGAGGCGCCGCTCGCCGCCGTGGAACCGGAACCGGTTGAAGCAGTTGGAAACAAGGCCGCCTGATACCGCCGAAGAGAGGGTCCAGCGCGCGCTGGAGCTGGCGTACCGGTATCTGAACCGGCGGGAGCGGACCGAGGCCGAAGTTCGGCAACGGCTCGAGCGCGAAGACCTAGGCTCAGCCACCGTCGAAGCGGCGATCAGCACGCTGAGCGAGCAGGGATACCTTGACGACAGCCGCTTTGCGCGGCTGTTCACCGAGGACAAGCGTCAGCTCGAGCAGTGGGGGAGTGACCGGATCCGCCGTTCACTCCGACAGCTCGGGATCGACCCCGAGCTGATCGAGACGGCGCTGGGTGAGCCAACGGCCCAGTCCGAACTCGAGCAGGCGCTGGAGCTGCTCCACCGCCGGTTCTCCCAACCTCCCGCAGACCGGCGTGAGCGTGATCGTGCGCTCGCGGTATTGCTGCGCAAGGGCTACGAGATGGAGTTGGCCCTTGACGCGCTCGCGGCCTACCGGTTTGCGCCGCCCCGGCACCAGTACTAGGATGCCCGGTAGCGAACGAACGGCCCGCAGGCCGCAAAACACCAGCAAATTTCGTAGATATCGGATACCGGACTTTCAAGTTGACGGCAAACCACTTCGGGTCGCCTGACCCATTCCCAACACTCAGATCAACCGCCCTCTAGCCGCCGCCTGAACGGCACTTCAAGGTCCCGCCCGACATCCTTCGTACGTCTCGGACGGGCCGCTCGGTCGCTTTCCAAAACCCGAAGCAGTGAATCGGTCCGGTTTCCCCGGACCGCCAGGAGAGGAAACGACCATGCAAGTCATCGCCGCCGCAGCGCTGATCGCGGTGGGAATCGTGGCCGCAGCAGTGGTGTACGCGATCGTCAACGGCCGACTGCATCCGGCCCGCGCGACGAGCGTGATCACGCCGCCTGTCGTCGTCCAGACGTCCGACACCGACATTTCGCAGCGGACCGCCGGGGTGGCCCGGCGCGAGGAATCGGTCGTGCACCGCGAGTCGGAGCTCGAACTCGAACGAGCCGCGCTCGCGGCCAAACGCGACCAGCTCTCACGTGAGCTCGAGCGGGTTTCGGGGTTATCGGCCGCCCGCGCGAAGCAGCTGCTGCTCGAGGAGATCGCGGACCAGGCCAAGCACGACGCCGCCCGCCGGCTTCGCCAGATCGAGGAGGAGACCAAGCGTGAGGCCGAGCGCCGGGTGCGGAACATCCTCTCGGTCTGTATGCAGCGCCTCGCGGCCGGCCACGCGGCGGAGACCACCGTCTCCGTGGTCCAGCTCTCAGCCGACGACATGAAGGGCAGGATCATCGGCCGGGAGGGCCGCAACATCCGGGCCCTCGAGAACCTCACCGGAGTCGATTTCATCATCGACGACACGCCGGGGGCGGTCGTCCTCTCAGGGTTCGACGGCGTCCGCCGGGAGATCGCCAGGCTGACCCTGGAGAAGCTGCTCCAGGACGGGAGGATCCACCCCGCTCGGATCGAGGAGATGTACTTCCAGGCCAAGTCGGAACTCGAAGCTCGCATCGTCGAGCTGGGCGAGCAGGGTGTGTTCGACGCGCGCGTGCAGGGACTGAATCCGGAGCTGGTCAAGTACCTGGGCCGACTGCGGTTTCGCACCAGTTACGGGCAGAACGTGCTCGCCCATTCGATTGAGGTCGCGCATCTGGCCGCGATGATGGCCGAGGAGCTCGGAGCCAGTCCGAAGACGGCGCGCCGCGCGGCGCTGCTGCACGACATCGGCAAAGCCGCGACCCATGAGATCGAGGGCCCGCACGCGCTGGTCGGAGGGGACCTGGCTCGCAAGTACGGCGAGCCGGAGGCGGTGGCCCACGCGATGGAGGCCCACCACAACGAGGTCGAGCCGCAGACGATCGAGGCGGTCATCGTCCAGGCTGCGGACGCGCTCTCCGGCGCTCGGCCCGGGGCCCGCGGGGAGTCGCTCGAGCAGTACGTCAAGCTGCTGCGAGACCTCGAGCAGATCGCCACCCGCCACAAGGGCGTGGACAAGGTCTACGCGATGCAGGCGGGCCGGGAGATCCGGGTGATGGTTGCTCCCGGCGACATCGACGACGACGCCGCGACGATCCTCTCGCACGAAATCGCGAGGGAAATTGAGAAGGAGCTGGAGTACCCGGGTCAGATCAAGGTGACGGTGATCCGCGAGTCACGCGCGATCGAATACGCGCGCTGAGCGTCGCAGCTCAGCCGCGGTGGTGGTGGGCGAGAACGCCGTGGCTCGTCCACGCTGAGAAGTCGGGAAGGAGCACGAGCGCCAGCACCAATCCGACTGCACACGCCGAGCTCAAAGCGATCCAGCGTCCGCCCTCACCGCGCCAGGTGTCGGACGGCCCCAAGGCCCGCGGGCGCAGCGAACCTCCGAGCCCCGGCACGTGCCCGAGCACGTGCAGCGCGGTGAAGACCAGCCAGCGATGAAGCTCACCTTGTGGTTAGTCCCAGCAGCAGGCCCAGAACCGCCAGCAGCACGATCAGCAGCACGCCGACGGTCGCCGTGAGCTGTTCGTTGCGTTCGGTCCGGCGGTATTCACGACCATACCGAGTGGATGAGAGAGTTCTTCGTCACACGTGGGGCGCCGACCGGCCAGCGATAATCGCCGGCATGCCTGAGACGATCCTGGTGATCGAGGACGAGCCCGGGATCGTCGACTTTCTCGATCGTGGGCTGCGCGCCCACGGGTTCGACGTGATCTCGGCCCTCGATGGTCTCAGCGGGTCCGAGAAGGCAATCAACGAGCATGTCGATCTGGTTGTGCTCGACATGATGCTCCCGGGCCGCAGTGGCCTCGAGGTGCTCGCAGGGCTGCGCACGGCCAAGCCGGGCCTCCCGGTGATCGCGCTGACGGCGCGCGGAGAGGTGGAAGACCGCGTCAAGGGGCTGGATGCCGGCGCGGCCGACTACCTGACCAAGCCGTTCTCGCTCAACGAGCTCGCCGCGAGGATCCGAGCCCAGCTGCGGGTCGCGGCACAGGCTCCGGCCACCGCGCTGTCCGCCGGGAAGCTGGAGATGGATCTGATCACACGTGAGGTCAGCTACGCCGGCGAGCCCGTGAGGCTCTCCACGACCGAGTTCGAGCTGCTCGCCTACCTGCTTCGCAATCGCGGTCGCGTCCTGGGGCGTGACCAGATCCTGCGGGCGGTCTGGGGATACGACTATGACCCCGGGACGAACGTCGTCGACGTCTATGTCGGCTATCTGCGTCGGAAGTTGCGCCGCGGCTCGGACAGGTCTCCGATCGTCACGGTTCGCTCGGTCGGATACCGGTTGGATGCCGAGTAGGCCGCGGCCCCCGTCCGGCCTGCGCTGGCGGCTGACCGCTTGGGTCGCCGGGGTACTGCTGGTCTCAGCGGCGATCGTGTTTGCCGTCGTCTACACGAGCACCGGCTCGCAGATGATCAGTCAGATCGATCACGAGATCGCGTCCGAGACCACCCAGCTGGCGCAGGCGCTGAGACCGCTGAAAGCCCGCGGGCCCGCTGCGGTGGCGAAGCTGGCCTCGCGCTACGTGCGCGCGCAGCCCTACAGCGTGACCTCGACGTTGCTGTTCGCGATTGTCCCCGGCGCGGGCCTGGTGAGCAACCACCCAGAGCTGTTCGGCGCCGGCCAGCCCGAGGACGGCGAGACCCGGGCCGAGCAGGCGCTCGAGAACCTTCGCGCCCAGGCGTTGCGCACACCAGCGCTCGGCTACTCGAACCGCCGCATCGCCGACGCCGGCCAGGTCCGCGTGCTGCAGCGCGCAGACACGGTCGCCGGGGTCCACGTGGTCGTCGGAGCGGGTGAGCCACTGGCGCTCGTCGAGCGAGCCCAGCACGGAGTGGCGCGGGCGTTCGTGATGGCCGGCGCGGTCACGCTCGTGCTCGCCCTGCTGGCGTCCTATCTCGCCGGTGCCCAGGTGACCGCCCCGCTGCGGCGCTTGGCCGCGGTAGCCGCACGGGTCGACGCCGGCGAGCTGGCCCCGCGGATGGATCCGCCGGCAGGCAGCGGCAGCGAGCTGCGCGTCCTGGCGGTGACGTTCAACCACATGCTCGACCGGCTCGAGGAGGCGTTCGCCGGTCAGCGAGCGTTCATCGCCGACGCCTCCCACGAGCTGCGCACGCCGCTGACCGTGATCCGAGGCCAGCTGGAGGTACTGGCCGCCACGGAGGCGCCAACGCCGGACGAGGTCCACCGCGTGGAGCGCATGCTGCAATCCGAGGTCACTCGGATCAGCCGGCTGGTCGATGACATGCTGGTTCTCGCCCAAGCCGAGCAGACGAACTCCCTGCGCCAGGAGGACATCGATCTAGCGGCCTACATCGCCGAGCTGTGGGACGGCCTCAGCCTGACGGCCAGCCGCCAGTTCTCGCTCGGCCCGGTTCCGGGCGGCACCCTGCGCGTCGATCCCGACCGGCTTGCCCAGGCGCTGCGGAACCTTGCACGCAACGCGATCGAGCACACCGTGGAGGACACCGGCATGGTGCGCCTGGAGCTGGAGCGCGCTGGGTCGGATCAGCTTCGGTTCGTCGTGCTCGACGACGGCCCCGGCATTCCCCCCGAGGAGCGCGAGCGCGTGTTCGAGCGTTTTCACCGCACCGATCCCGCGCGCAACCGGACCTCCGGCGGCGCCGGGCTGGGCCTGGCCATCGTGCGGGCGATCGCCGACGCGCACAGCGGCCAGGTCCGCGCGCTCGCCCGCGATCCCGCTCCGGGCGCGCGGGTGGAATTGCTGCTGCCGGGATTCTCTCCCCCCTAGCACCGCTACGCTCTGGCGCTGTGAGCCGGTACCACGTAACGACCTTCGGATGCCAGATGAACGAGCACGACTCCGAGCGGATGAAGGGCATGCTCGAATCGCTCGGCTACACGGAGGCGCCGTCTCAGGATCAAGCCGACCTGATCCTGTTCAACACCTGCTCGATCCGTGAGAATGCCGACAACCGGCTGACCGCGTACCTCGGGCACGCCAAGCGCATCAAGCGTGAGCACCCCGAGCGGATCGTCGGCGTCGGCGGCTGCTGGGCGCAATCGATCAAGGACGAGGTGTTCGCGCGGTTCCCGTTCGTCGACGTCGCCTTCGGGCCGGGGCAGGTGCATAAGCTCGCCGAGTTCCTGACCAGTGACTCGCTCACCGCGCAGGGCTTCTTCGAGTTCGAGGGATTCACCGGGCACCTCCCGGCCAAGCGAGCCCGGGAGTTCCAGGGCTGGGTGCAGATCAGCGTCGGCTGCAACTGCGTCTGCTCGTATTGCATTGTTCCCGCCACCCGCGGGCGGGAGGTCAGCCGCGACCCCGGCGAGCTCGTGGCCGAGGTGCAGCGACTCGCCGACGATGGCGTCCGCGAGGTCACCCTGCTGGGACAGAACGTCAACTCCTACGGACGTGACCTGCCGCGCGACGCTCAGGCCTCGTTCGCCGAGCTGCTCACGCGCCTCGACGCGATCGACGGGATCGACCGAATCCGCTACACGAGCCCGCACCCGAAGGACATGCGCGAGGACGTCATCCGGGCGCACGCCGAGCTGCCGGCGCTGTGCGAGCACATCCACCTGCCGCTGCAGTCCGGATCGAGCGCCGTCCTCAAACGCATGCGCCGCACCTACACGCGGGAGCGGTATCTCGACCGGGTGGCGATGATTCGCGAGCACGTTCCCGACTGCGCGTTGACCACCGACATCATCGTGGGCTTTCCGGGCGAGAGCGACGCCGACTTCGAGCAGACGCTTACCCTCGCCGAGGAGGTCGCCTACGACGGCGCATTCACCTTCATCTACTCGCCGCGCCGCGGGACCCAGGCCGCCACGCTTCCCGACCAGGTGCCGCACGCCCTCAAGGTGCAGCGACTCGAGCGGCTCGTCGAGGTGATCCAGCGCCGCGCTCAGGAGCGCGCCCAGCGGTTCGTGGGACGAACTCTCGAGGTACTGGTCGAGGGGCCCTCGCGCACCGACCCGAGCCGGCTCCGAGGTCGTTCCCGTCACAACAAGGTTGTCAACTTCAGCGGCCCGGGGGCGGCGGGCGAGCTCGTCGCGGTCGAAGTCACCGCGGCGACCAGCCAGACCCTCTCCGGACGCGCGGCAATCCTCAGCCGCGCTGCGTCCTGAGCTACGCCGAGCGCGAGCGCTTGGCTAGGCTTCTCAGAGACCCTGATCAGGAGCCGGGACAGCGATTGCGGGGCACTTTCCTGCGGGCGCCCGAACCTCGGCCGCCCGCGCAGGAGCCAGCCCAGGCCAGTCTGTTTTGAGGAGATCTTGAGGCGAGGCTGCTGAAACTCTTGCGGTCAGTTGGTGATAGGTAACTGAGAGGCATGAGAAATCGCTTGAAATCACGCAAGGATCTCCATCTCGAGCGGATGTTCGAGACCCGCAGCGAGGCCTGGGAAAAGGTGGGCCTGGCGGTCAACGTCAGCCAGCGAACGCTGCGCCGCGCCCAGCGCGAAGCGGCCGTACTGCTGCCGCTGCTGATCGCCGTGCTCGTGCTCTACAACGAGCGTGAGCATCTGCTCGGCCGGCGCACGGCCAACCAATGGTTGACGGCGATCCGGATCGTCACCGTGCTCGTGCTGCTCGTCATCGGGTGGGCGATGGCCCGCGATGTCGGCCGCGCGGCCGCGCCGACGTTCTTCCGGCGCATGGACCCGGCAACGGCCGGCACCGTCGGGTTCCTGATCCGGTTGACCACGCTTGGGATCACGCTGCTGATCGCGCTGAACGTCGCCGGTATCGGCCCCCAGACGATCGCCGTCGGTGGTGCGTTCACCGCCGTGATCTTCGGTCTAGCCGCCCAGCAGACGCTCGGCAACCTGATCGCCGGCATGGTGCTGCTGAGCGCCCGGCCGTTCCGCGTCGGCGAGCGGGTGCGCCTGCAGGCCGGGGCGGTAGGCGGCACGATCGAGGGCGTGGTCAGCTCGCTGGGACTGCTCTACACCACGCTGGCCCGGGGCGAGGACCGCATTCAGATTCCCAACAACGTCGTGCTCAGCGCCGCGGTGGTGCCGCTGCGCGAGCCCGAGCCGGTGAACGTACGGGTGCGCTTGCGCTCCGGCATCCGTCCCAGCCACGTGCAGCAGATCCTCGACGATCAGATCTCCACCCAGACGCGCAACTCGGCCGTGGTGCTGCTCGAGGAGATCGACGGCGATGACGTCGTGGTCCGAGTTCAGGCCACGCCCGACCGCGCGATCGACGGCGCCCGCCTGGCCGACGAGATCATCGCGGCGCTGGCTTCGGTGACCACCGAGCACGCTCTCAGCAGCAGCAGCAGCAGCGCCTAGGGCTGGCGGGCTAGTGCCGCTTGCCGGCCTGACCGGCGGCCAGATCGGTCGCGGTCTTCTCGCCGCCCAGCCGCCGGCTCACCGTCGCGGCGAGCTGCGGCGCGAGACCGCCGAACGCCGCTCCCACCCGGAGGCTGGCCGGGGCAACCTCGATCTCGGCCCGGTCGCGCTCGACCGCCTGCAGCACCGCGGATGCCACGTCCTCCGGCGAGCGGGTGCCCACGCCGCGCGGCAGGTCGATCTTGGCCTCGGCGAACATGCCCGCCTCGCGAATGAAGCCAGGCAGCACGACCGACACCCCGACGCCGTCGGCCTGAAGATCCTGACGCAGCCCGAGCGCGAACCCACGCAGCCCGAACTTCGTCGCGGAGTAGATCGAGGACGCCGGCGACGCCACCTTGCCCGACAACGAGGAGATGAACACCATGTGGCCCGCGCGCCGCTGCACCATCGCCGGGGCGAGCGCTCGGGCCAGCGCAACCGGCGCCCGCAGGTTGACCTCAATCATCCGGTCGATCTGCTCCTGCTCGAGCCCGAGCAGCATGCCGCTCGCGGGTAAGGCGGCGTTGGCCACGAGCACGTCGACGTCGCCAGCCTCCCGCACCAGACGCTCGACCTGGTCTCGCTGAGCCAGATCGCACTCAAATGCCCGGCCTCCGAGCTCGGCGGCCAGCGGCTCGAGCACATCCACCCGGCGCCCGCTGAGCATCACGCTCGCACCACGCGCCGCGAACGCCCGCGCGATCGCCTGCCCGATCCCGCCCGTCGCTCCGGTTATGAGAACTCGCCCGCTGATGAGATTCATGGGAGCCGCAGTCTATAGCGGCGACCGCGCCGCGATACTTCGGCCATGGACCGCCCGGACGTGATCGCACTGTTCGGCCCCACCGGGGTGGGGAAGACCGCCGTCGCCCTCGCCCTGGCGCACCGGCTGCGCGACTTGGGCGAGCGGCCGGTGGCCGTCTCCGCCGATGCACTCCAGGTGTACTCCGGGCTGGAGATCATCACCGGAGCGGCGGGCGCCGGCGAGCGAGCGCAGCTCGAGCACCGGCTGATCTCGTTTCTGCCTGTCGACGCCCGGTTCAGCGCCGGCCAGTACGGCGAGCTCGCCCATGCCGAGATCGACATGCTGCTGGCCGACGGAGGGCGCCCGATCGTGGTCGGCGGCACCGGCCTGTACCTGCGCGCGGCGCTGACCGAGCTGAGTCTGCGTCCGCCGCCGGCCGATGGCGTGCGCGAGCGCTGGCTGGCCGAGCTGGAGCAGCGGGGACCGGCGGCGCTCCACGCCGAGCTGGCGCGCCGCGCCCCGTGGGCTGCGGCGGAGATCGAGCCCGGTGACCGCCAGCGGGTGGTGCGGTCGCTGGAGCTGTTCGACGCGGGCGAGCTCGAGCCCGCTGAAGCGGAGTCCGAGCTGTGGACCGGCAGCGTTCGCCGGCCGACGCTGCTGATCGGACTGGTGATGGAACGCGACCGGCTGTACGCGAGGATCGACGCGCGCGTCGACGCGATGATCGCCGCCGGCGCCCGCGAGGAGGTGCAGCGCGCCAATGCCGGCGGGGCCTCCGGCACGGCCCGGAAGGCCCTCGGCTTTCAGGAGCTGCTGGCCGGTGACCTCGACGGGATGAAGCGGAGAACCCGCAACTACGCGCGCCGCCAGCTCACGTGGATGCGCAAGCTGGCGGGGGCGGCCACGATCGACGTCACGGACCGCTCGCCGGAGTCAGTGGCCGAAGCCGCGCTCGCCTTGTGGCTGAGGGCCGCACCTACGGCAGGGGAGTGAACGGGTACATGATCACGACCGCGGCGAGCACCGCCACGGCCCAGACCACGACTAGCCTGCGGTGCCCCCGGACCAGCTTTGGCAGCACACAGGCTCCAGCCACGTACAGGCCCGGCATCACGATGACCATGTAATACAGGTAGCTCGTGCGGGCCCACAGGAGACTGAGCAGAACGAACGGAACGAATGTCCCGACAAACCAGGCCACTGCGAGCGTGGCGGCGCGACTAATGCGCAAGCGCCACACGGCCCACACCAGCGCCGGCAGAGCCAGCAGCAGGATTGGCGGACTGATCATGCCCAGAAAGTGCACGGGCGGATGGATCCCGCGCAGGCCCATCGCCGGCCGCGACGGATCGATGTTCAGGTACACGATCGGCTTCAGGTCGATCAACCAACCCCATGGGTAGGAGGCGATGCCGGTCGGGTCGCGCGGGCTGGTCTGCTGCGAGGCATAGCTCAGCATGTGCCCGAGGTGCCCGAGCGGGCCGCCGCTCACGAGCCTCCCCGCACCGGCGTCGTATGGAGGCGTGATCCGGTCCATCAGCGCCAGCAGCCCGAATCCCCCGGCCCCGGCGGCCGCGGCACAGGCGGCCAGGCGGGCAAGTGCACGGCGCCAGGCGCTGCGGGACGGGATCCGCAGGAGCAGCAAAGCCTCGTAGACCGCGAGCACCGCAACGGCGTAGGGCGCCACCAGCTTGAAGCACGCTCCGATTCCCAGCAGCACCCCGGCCGCCACCGGTCTCCCCCGCAGATACAGGACGACGCTCCACAGCATCGCGGCCAGCACATATATGTCGAGCGTGGCGATCCGGCCGTGTACGAGCAGCAGGTTGTCGGCGGCCATCAGCGCAGCCGCGCCAAGCGCCACCCATTCGCCGCCGCCGGCGGCGCGCATGAGCGCGAACATCCCCAGCAGCGCGAGCGTCCCCGCGATCACGCTGCCCAGCCGCCAGGCCAGCGGCCCGTCGCCCAGCAGCTTGATCGAGCCCGCGATCGCCAGCTTGGCCAGCTGCGGATGCTCGGAGTTGGGGTCGTAGGCGAGCGGTGCGTGGGCGTAGCGCTGCCCCACGGGTGGGGCGATTCCGGCGATCACGCGTGCGGCATTGACGTAGTAGGTCTCGTCGAACACCAGCACGTGGTCCGCCGCGGTGCGGCATGGACTGCGGCAGGGCTGCTCGACCCAGGCCAGCCGCGCGCCCAGCGACAGCAGGACGATCGCCAGCAAGAGCCTCATCGGCGTAGACGTACAACGCAAGCGCTCGGCCATGCTGGCGCGACGGTACCTACACTGCGGGCGCGTGAACTTCGAGAAGTGGCAGGCGCTGGGCAACGACTACCTGATCGTGGAGGCCGCTGAGCTCCCGTTCACGCTGACCCCAGCCCGGATCCAGGCGATCTGCGCGCCCCACACCGGCGTGTCCGCCGACGGGATCCTGTTGCTGTCCCAGCCCGACGACGGCCGCTCGCTTGCGCAGCTGCGCATCTTCAACCCCGACGGCTCGGAAGCAGCGCTGTCGGGCAACGGCGCACGGGAGGCGGTCCTCTACCTGCGCGCGCGCAGCTGGACCGCCGAGGACGAATTCTCGCTGCAGACGCCAGCCGGCAGGATCCACGCCCGGATCCTGTCCGCGGACACCTGCACGGCGCAGATGGGACGGGCACGCGTGAGCAGCGACGATTATCCGGGGGGCGCCGAGGACGGGCGGGGAGAGCTGCAGGCGGCCGGGAACACCTGGAGCTTTCAGCATGTGCAGGTCGGCAATCCGCAATGCGCGATCGCAGTGGGCACCGAGGCAGAGCTGCGGGCCCTGGACCTGCCCGCGATCGGACCGTCGATCGAGCATCACCAGAATTTCCCCAACCGCACCAATGTCTCGTGGTTCACGCAACTGGGTCCGGGACAGATTCGGGCTCGGATCTTCGAGCGCGGGGTGGGGGAGACATCGGCCAGCGGGACCGGCGCCACTGGCGCAGCCGTCGCCCACGTGCTGGCCGACGGCACCTCGCCCGTCAGCGTTGTCCTCGACGGCGGTGAGCTGAAAGTCGAAGTCAGCGACGAACTTCACATCAACCTGACCGGGTGGGCCGTTCCCGTCTTCCGCGGCTCGCTCAGCGACCAGTTCACAAAGGAGCTGCATGCGATCGAGTAGGCGCCTGGAGAAGATTCCGCCGTATCTGTTCGCCGAGCTCGAACGCAAGATCGCCCTCAAGCGCGCGGACGGCGTGGACGTCATCAGCCTCGGCATCGGCGACCCGGACACGCCGACCTACGCGCCGATCGTCGCCGCCGCACAGTCAGCGGTCGCCGACCCCACCACGCACACGTATCCATCCAATCGCGGTCGCCCGGAGTTCCTCGAGGCCGTGGCCGCGTTCTACGCGCGCCGGTTCGGCGTCACGTTGGACCCGGAGACTGAGGTGATGCCGGCGATCGGTGCCAAGGAGTGCATCTTCAACCTGAATCTGGCCTTCCTGGATCCCGGCGATGTGGCGCTGGCCGCCGACCCGGGTTACCCCGTCTACACGGCCGGGCCGCTGCTTACCGGGGGCGAGGCGGTGCTGATGCCGCTGCTGCCCGAGCTGGGGTTCGGATTTGACCTGGCCGCCCTCTCACCGGCGGTTCTGGAGCGAGCTCGGCTGCTGTTCTTCAACTACCCCAACAACCCCACCGGCGCGGTCGTCCCGGACGGATTGTTCGAGGACGTGGTGGCGCTGGCGGCCGCGCACGACATCCTCGCCGTACACGACAACGCGTACAGCGAAACGACCTACGACGGGTACGTAGCGCCTTCGTTCCTGGCCACACCGGGCGCCAAGGAGGTCGGGGTCGAGGTGTTCTCGCTGTCGAAGGGCTACAACATGACCGGCTGGCGGTGCGCCGCGATCGTCGGCAATGCCGAGGCGATCGCGCACTACTGGCGACTCAAGTCGAACATCGATTCGGGGCTGTTCGATGCCGTTCAGCTGGCGGGCGCCGCCGCGCTGGCCCCGCAGCTCGATGATGAGGTGCGGAAGATGAACGCGGTCTACGCCCGGCGGCGGGACCTGGTGTGTGACGCGCTCGCGCAGGCGGGCGTGCACGTCACCCGGCCGAAGGGCACGATCTACGTGTGGGCGCCGATCCCCGAGGGCTTCGATTCCGCCGCCGCGTACTGCGAACACGTACTGGAGCGGACCGGGGTGGTGATCTCGCCCGGCGGCGCCTACGGAAGCAGCGGAGAGGGCTTCTTCCGGATCTCCTTGACGACGCCGGACGAGCGTCTGATCGAAGCGGTTCAGCGGATCCAGGCGCTGTGAGAGCCGCCAGGCAGCTGATGACCCTTCTCGCCGGCGGCGCCAGCACGGTCACGCTCGCGGCTTGCGGAGGCTTCGACTCAGCCTCGTCCGGGGAGCATCTGACCAGAAGGCGGGCGGCAGCTTTACATGCCAAGTTGTGGTCCACGAGGTGAAGACTCGCATCCAGCACACAGGCACTATCACCGTCCACATGCTCGCGGGCAACAAGGTCTCGATCGACGGTTCCCGTGACGTGCACATCCGCTGACTACGCAGGGCTACCATGGTGGTGTGGGGAGATCACATAACGGCGAGCCGCGGCAGGGTCGGGCACGCCAGCGTGCGTACCTGATCGCCGCCCTTCCCGACGGCGACGAACAGCAGCTCGCGGAGCTCCGGGAGCTGCTGCGGACCGCCGGGGTCGCCGGAGTCGGCGCGCTCGTACAGCGACGCGAGCAGCCGCACCCCAACACCTATCTGGGAGCCGGGAAGCTCGAGGAGCTGAAGGCGGATCTCGCGCGGGTTGACGCCAACCTGGTGGCCTGCGACGACGAGCTCTCGCCCCGTCAAGAGCGCAACCTCGAGGCTGCGCTCGGAACGCCGGTGATCGACCGCACCGCGATCATCCTGGACATCTTCGCCGCCCATGCTCACAGCGCCGAGGGCAAGCTGCAGGTCGAGCTGGCTCAGCTCGAATACAACCTGGCGCGGATGCGGGGGTTGTGGTCGCACCTCGAGCGTCTCGGCGCCGGCCGGATCGACGGCGGCATCGGAACCCGCGGACCGGGGGAAACCCAGATCGAGACCGACCGCCGGCTGGCCCGCGACCGGATCTCCGCCCTGAAGCGGAAGCTGGCGCAGGTTCGCTCCAGCCGCTCGGTGATGCGGGCCGAGCGGGAGCGCGGAGAGCTTCCGTCGGTGGCCCTCGCCGGCTACACCAACGCCGGCAAGTCGACGCTCCTGAACTCCCTGACTGGCGCCGAGGCCGGCGTGCGCGATCGTCTGTTCCATACGCTTGATCCGACGACCAGGGTGATGCGCGCCGGTGGACGCGACTACCTGCTCACGGACACGGTCGGGTTCATTCGCAAGCTCCCGCACCAGCTGGTTGACGCGTTCGGCGCCACCCTCGAGGAGACCCGGCTGGCTGGTCTGATCCTGCACGTCGTCGATGCGTCGGCTCCGGAGGACGAGCTGACCGAGATGACGCGCGCGGTGGACGAGGTCCTGCATGAGATCGACGCCGAGGAGGCGCCGCGGATCCTGGTCCTCGGCAAAGCCGACCTGATCGACGACGAGCGTCGTACCGAGCTCGGCCATCGCCATCCGGACGGGATTCTCGTTTCTGCGGTCACCGGAGAGGGTCTCGACACCTTGACTGAGCGGATCGAAGAGGAGTTCGCCCGGACCCTGCACAGCGTCGAGCTGCTGATCCCCTATGAGGACGGTGGCCGGCTGGCCGAGCTGCATCACCTCGCCGGAGACCTCGAGCGCCACGAAACCCCGGACGGCGTCCGGGTGCTGGCCAGGCTGCCGGCCACGGCGGCCGCGCGCTACCGGCCGTTTGCGCTCGGTTCTCGCCCGGGATGAGCGGCTCCCTGCCGGTCCGCCGGTTGGATCCGCGCGCGAAGCTGCCGACCCGGGCCTATCCCGACGACGCCGGCCTCGATCTCCATGCGCTCGAGGATGCAGAGCTGGGGCCGGGCGAGCGCGGGAGCATTCGCACCGGAATCGCCGTGGCGATTCCCGCAGGTCATGCCGGCCTGGTGCTTCCCCGCTCGGGACTGGCGATGCGCCATGGCATCACGCTGGTCAACGCACCGGGTCTGATCGATGCTGGTTACCGAGGCGAGGTTCAGGTGCTGCTGCTCAACACCGACCGGCAGGCGTCGTTCAAGCTGGGAGCGGGAGAGCGGATCGCGCAGCTCGTGCTGGTGCGCGTCGAGACCCCGGGGGTGCAGGAGGTCGAAGAGTTCGCCATCTCCCCACACAGGATCAGCGGGTTCGCCTCGAGCGGCGCCTGACCCACCACACCGTCGGTCACAGGGCGCTCCACGCAACCAA
>JBPCMW010000082.1:0-6560 GCA_051001875.1 Solirubrobacteraceae bacterium
GAACTCGCCCTGGGCCAGGCGGACCGCCTTGCCCTCCAGGGTGTCGATCGCCGGAAGCGGGATCAGGCGCGGGTGGCGGCCGGCCGCCGGACCGGCGAGGGCGCCCGGCAGATCGCCGTGAAGTTCGCCAGCATGCGCAGACCATGACGGGAGGACTTCTCCGGGTGAAACTGCACGCCGTACACCGATCCGCGGGCCACGATCGTGGCGAAGCGCTCGCCGTACTGCGTGCTCGCCACCACCACGTTCACGTCGTCGGGGCGCGCCACCAGCGAATGCACGTGGTAGAAGGGGCAGCCGTGCTCCGGCAGCCCCTCGGTGAGCGGGGAGCCGCGCTCGAAGCTCACCTCGTTCCAGCCGATGTGGGGCACCGTCAGGCCGGTTGTGCGCAGCGGCGTCACGGCCCCGGCGATCAGTCCCAGCCCGGCGGTGGCCTCCAGCTCCTCGGAGCGGTCGAACAGCAGCTGCATCCCCAGGCACACCCCCAGCAGCGGCGTGCCTGCGCGCGCCGCGGCGAGGATCAGCTTGCTCAACCCCAGCTCGTGCAGGTTGCGCATCGCCAGCGGGAACGCTCCCACCCCGGGTACGACCAGCCCATCGGCCGCCGTCAGCTCGTCGGGGTCGCGGGTGATGGCGGCGTCCGCGCCGACGTGCTCGAACGCCTTCTGGACGGACCGGCGGTTGCCCATGCCATAGTCCACGATCGCCACCCGCGGCCGCCGGCGAGCCGCGCTCATACGAGGGTGCCCTTGGTGCTGGGGACTCCCGGTTCGCTGGGATCGAGGGTCGTGGCGGCGCGCAACGCCCTGGCCAGGGCCTTGAATGCGGCCTCGATCATGTGATGGGCGTTGGTCCCCGCCTCCACGGTGAGGTGCAGAGTCAGCTTCGCGTTGCTCGCGAAGGCGCGGAAGAACTCCTCCGCCAGTTCGTGGTCGAAGTTTCCGATCGCGCCGGGCGGCAGCTCCGCCTCGAACACGCACAGGCCGCGGCCGGAGATGTCGATCGCACAGGCCGCCCGGGCCTCGTCCATCGGCACCACGGCGTGACCGTAGCGGACGATCCCAGCCCGGTCGGCGAGTGCGCGGTCGAACGCCTGGCCGAGGCAGATGCCAACGTCCTCGACGGTGTGATGGGCGCCGGTTTGCAGGTCGCCGCGGGCCTCCACGGCCAGCGTCAGCCGGCCGTGACGCGCGAGCAGGTCGAGCATGTGATCCAAGAAGCCGACGCCCGTCGTTCGCTCACCGGCACCTGCGCCGTCGAGCGCCAGCTGCACGTGGATTTCCGTCTCGCCTGTCCGGCGGTCGATCTCGGCGGTGCGCGTCATCTGCCCCCATTGTCCCGGATGCGCGCCTCCATCGAGGAGGCGTGGAGCTCGAATCCCTCCGCCCGGGCGACCGGGGCGCCGACGCGCGCGAGCCGGCCCGGATCGCTGATCCGGACCTCGGTGAAGCTGCGCAGGAAGTGCGCCGGCGAAAGCCCCGAGGCAAAGCGGGCGGCGCCGTTGGTCGGCAGGACATGGTTAGACCCGGCGATGTATTCGCCGAACGCGGTGCCGGCGGCGACTCCGACGAACACGCAGCCGGCGCGAGTGGCGCGAGCCGCCAACGCCTCGGCGCCGGTGCCGACGAGCTGTAGGTGCTCCGGCGCGAAGGCCTGAGCCAGGGCCAGCGCGGTCTCCAGCTCCTGCACTCCGATCAGCGCCGCCACGGCGCCGCTCTCCGGCGCGTCGGCGAGTAGTGACTCGATCGCCTGCAGGAGATCCTCCGAGGGGGAGACTGCCACCACGAGGGTTCCCGGGCCATGTTCGGCCTGCGCGAGCAGGTCGAGCGCCAGCAGCTTCGGATCGCTGTCCCCGTCGGCGATCACCACCAGGTCGCTCGGCCCGGCGAAGCCATCCACTCCGACCTGGCCGAACACCTGGCGCTTGGCTTCCTGGACGTATAGGTTGCCCGGCCCGACGATCACGTCGACCGCGTCCACGCTCTCTGTCCCGTAGGCCAGGGCGGCTATCCCCTGGGCGCCCCCCATCCTGTACACGTCGGTCGCGCCGGTCAGCTCACAGGCGGCCAGGATGACCGCATCGATCTCTCCGCCGGTTCCGGGGGGAGCGCACACGGCGATTGCCTCCACGCCCGCCGCCCGGGCCGTGATCACGCCCATCACGACCGTGCTCGGATACGGCGCCCGGCCTCCCGGCACGTAGATCCCGGCCCGCTGCACCGGCGCGCGCCGCAGACGCACCTCGTGGGTATGGAGATCGACCGTACGGTCGAGCGCCAGATCCCAGGCTCTGGCGACGGCATCGACGTTCGCGATGGCCAGCTCCAGTCCGTCGCGCAGGGTTTCCGGGAGCTCCCGTGCCGCGCGTTTGCACTCGTCCCCCAGGACCTTGAGCGGCCCGGCGTCGCCGCCGCGGTCAAAGCGCCGCGTGTACTCGCGTACCGCCTGGTCCCCGCCCCCGCGCACCTCCGCAACGATCTCGGCCACCGCGTCCTGGACCGATTCCGGAGCCGGAATGAGCTGCCGCAGCGCCGCTGCGGCAGCTATCGGGTCGAGCTCCAGCGTCTGGCGTTCACACTGCATCGACGCGCTCCAGCAGCGCGTCGATCTCGCGCGCCTTGAGCTTGTGGGCCACTCGGTTCGCGATCAGGCGAGCGGTGCAACGGGCGATCTCCTCGCGGATCACCAGACCGTTCTCGCGCAGCGTGGTGCCGGTCGCCGTCAGGTCGACGATGCCCTCGACCAGGCCGGTCAGCGGGGCCAGCTCAACCGACCCCTTGACCTCCACGATCTCCGCCTGGCGTCCGGTCTCCAGAAAGTGACGGGCGGTGATCCGCGGGTACTTCGTGGCGATTCTGACCACGCCCAGCCGGCGCAGCGCCTCAGCGGCGCGGTCCTCCCCGGCCACCGTCGCCAGCACCATCGTGCAGTGCCCGTAGCCGAGGTCGGCCAGCTCGTAGACCTCTCGCTCGGCCTGCTCCATCAGCACGTCCTTGCCCGTGATCCCGATGTCCGCCGCGCCCGCCTCGACGTAGGTGGGAACGTCGGATGGGCGCATGGTCACGATCCCGGCCTCCTCGAACAGCAGCTTGCGGTCGTTCTCGCGTACCTCGCGGGTGTCCAAGCCGAGCCGATCGAGCAGATCCAGCGTGTCCCCGAACAGCGCGCCGCGGGGCACGGCGATGCGCAGGCCGGTCATGCCAGCCCGCGCTCCTCGCCGGTCAGGGCGATGTGCAGCCGCTCGACGTTCAGCGCGAACCCGACCGCGGACAGCGGGCGGCCGAAACGGCCCAGCAGCTCGTCGTAGCGTCCGCCGCTGCCGATCGGAACCCCGTAGGCCGGGTCGTAGACCTGGAACACCACGCCCGTGTAGTACCCCAGGCTGCGCACCAGGCCGAGGTCGAAGATGATCCGCCGCGCCACTTCGGGCGCCAGCAGGGCGTGCAGCTCGCGCATGCCGGTTCCCGCGGCCTGCAGCGGCCCGGTCAGCTCGTCCAGCACCTCCGGCCCGCCGCGCACCCGGGGGACCCGCAGCAACAGCTTAAACGCGTCCGCGGGCAGTCCCAGCTCCTGCAGCTCGCGCTCGAGTCCGACGAAGTCACCGGTGACCAGCTCGCCCAGGATCCGCTCCCGCCGCTCGGCGTCGACGCCGACCGTCTCCAGCAATGCGGGATACAGCGACGCGTCTCCCAGTCCCACGCTGTACGTCTTCAGCCCGGCGGCGTCGAGTGCGGCGCACAGGAAGCTCAGCGCCTCGGCCGTGCCATCCGCCCCCGGACTTCCGATCAGCTCCACGCCCGCCTGCAGGAACTCGCGCGACTGCCCGCGCTGGGGCCGAACGCCCCGGTAAGCGTGGGCGAAATAGCTGAAGCGCAGCGGTGGCTCGGTGTGGGCATAGCGGGTCGCCACGAGCCGGGCGATCGGCACCGTCATGTCAGAGCGCAGCACCAGCACGTTGCCCTGCTCATCGAACATCCGGTAGGCCGGCTGGGTGGCCGTCATCCCGGCGCGCTCGAACGTCCCCTCGTACTCGAGCGCGGGGGTCCAGACTTCGCCGTAGCCCCCCTGCTCGAATACGGACCGTACGCGGTCGGTGACCAAGCGAAGCTCCCGCATCTCGTCGGGCAGTACATCGCGGGTTCCGCTGGGAATCCGGTGAATCATCGGCGCTGAGCCTAGGCCAAGTCAGACGTGCGCGGGCACGTCGTCGACCCGCTCGATCCGGGCGCCCAGCACGCGCAGGCGTTCGTCGATCCGCTCGTAGCCGCGATCGATCTGTCGGACGTTGCCGATCTCGGTGATGCCTTCGGCGCACAGCGCGGCGATCAGCATCGCCATCCCGGCGCGGATGTCAGGCGACTCGACGCGCTCGCCGCGCAGCGGCCGCGGACCGACGACGATCGCCCGGTGCGGGTCGCAGATCGTGATCGCGGCGCCCATCAGCTGGAGCTTGTCGGTGAAGAACAGCCGGTTCTCGAACATCTTCTCGTGAATGATCACCGATCCCTCCGCCTGGGTGGCGAGCGCCAGCGCGATGCTGGTCAGGTCAGCGGGGAACGCGGGCCACGGGCCGTCTTCAACCTTCGGCGTGTAGTCGCCGGCATCGTTGCGGATCACCAGGTGCTGGGAGCCCGGCACGATCACGTCGTTGCCCCGGAACTCGCTGCGCAGCCCCAGGCGGTCGAACACGAGGCAGATCATCCGCAGATCCTGAGGCTTGGTGTCCTTGATGATCAGCTCCCCCCCGGTCACCCCGGCTAGGGCCATGAACGAGCCGATCTCGATGTGGTCGGGCGCAATCGTGTGGGTGCAGCCGCGCAGGCTGGTCGTGCCGTGCACGGTAATCACGTTCGAGCCGATGCCGTCGAGCTGTGCGCCCATTGCCACCAGCATCCGCGCCAGGTCCTGCACGTGCGGCTCCGACGCCGCGTTGCGGATCACGGTCGGCCCGCGCGTCAGGGCGGCGGCCATCAGTGCGTTCTCGGTCGCCATCACCGACGGCTCGTCCATCAGGAAGTCACACGGTCGCAGGCCGGCGGTCGGCGACTCGATCAGGATGTCCCGTTCGTGGGAGATCGTGGCGCCGAGGGCGCGGAAGGCATCGAGGTGCGGATCCAGCCGGCGTCGGCCGATCACATCTCCGCCCGGCGGCGGCATCTGCGCCCGGCCAAAGCGCGCCAGCAACGGCCCGGCGAGCAGGAACGAGGCGCGGATCCGCTCGGCCAGCGCCCGGTCAACCTCCTGGGAGTCCACCGCGGCGGTGCTGATCGAGACCTCTCCGGGGCCGCGCCACTCCACTCGCGCCCCCAGCGACTCGAGCAGCAGCGTCATCGTCACGACATCGCTGATGTTGGGGACGTTGCGGAGGATGACCTCGTCCTCGGTGAGCAGGCATGCGGCGAGGATCGGCAGAGCGCCGTTCTTGTTGCCGGCGGGGACGATCGTGCCCGACAGCGGCACGCCGCCTTCGATTACGAACTTTTCCATCGGTTTCGGTGGCGCCGGGATAGAGGGAAAGGCGGTCTGCAGCGTCTCTGGTGCTGCCGCAGCGGGCGACGGGCGCCGCTCGCGATCCGCCTGGCCGGGGCCGTCAGGCGCGTGGTCCGGCCCCGAGCGCTCAGCTAGGGTAACAGCCATGCCGGGACAGTTTTCGCGTGCCGACGCCTGGACCCTCCTTTGCGAGTGGACGAAGTCCGAATCACTGCGCCGGCACATGCTGGCGGTGGAGGCGGCGATGCGGGCCTACGCCCCACGTTTCGGGGGCGATGTGGAGCTCTGGGGCCTCACCGGCCTGCTCCACGACCTCGACTACGAGCGCTACCCCAACCTCGAGGACGGCCACCCCCGCTACGCCATGCGGGAGCTGGAGCAACGTGGCTATCCGCCTGAGCTCGTCCGCGCCGTCGCCGCGCACGCGGATTTCCTGGGCGTGTCCCGGGACTCGCCCATGGAGAAGGCTCTGTACGCCGTCGATGAGCTCTCCGGGTTCGTACTCGCGGTGGCCTACGTGAGGCCCGACGGGCTGACCGGGATGACGCCCAAGTCGGTGAAGAAGAAGCTCAAGCAGCCGAGCTTTGCGGCCGCCGTCGGCCGTGAGGAGCTCCGCGCCGGCGCCGAAGCTCTCGGGGTCGACTTCGACGAGCATCTGGCGATCGTCATCGGGGCGCTGGCGGAGCGCCAGGAGGAGCTATTCGTCTAACCATCGTTGTCCTTAAAGGCGACGCTGCCCGGGATCACGACGATCGCCGGAGTTCCTCACCCGATCTCGATCGTGCGAATGGCGGGCCGGATGCCTACGGTGACTGCCTGTCAGATCTCGTATTGCCGATGTTCGGGTCGATCGCCGGCGCCGAGTCGGTGCTCCTCGCCTTCGATCGGGACTACGCGACGACGGTGGCGATGGCCGAGGCTCCCCACGGCACCGCTCCGAGGTCACGCCGGGGGCGTGGTGCCGCAACCGTCGTCGCGGAGCCGGCGAGCGTAGCGAGACGGCGTAGCGGCGATGGTTGCGGGCGCGCCGCTCGGCATCCCCCTCAGGCGGCGATCGGCGCCTGCTCGAT
>JBPCMW010000083.1:0-7316 GCA_051001875.1 Solirubrobacteraceae bacterium
CAGCAGCCACCGCCGCCGGTGCTTGTGGGCGGAGCTGTGGCCGGAGGGTCACTGCTGCCACGGTGGTCTCCCCGAGCGGCGGTCCGTGCGCGCGAACCCCGCGCCCGAGCGCCCAGCCACCGAGCAGCAGCGCCGCGAACAGCCCCGCATCCACCGCGGTGGGCCGCGACGTCGGGTCGAGCAGCAACACGGCCGCGACTCCCGTGGCGCAGAGGCCGAGGCCGGCGAGTGCCCGGGACCGATCGCCGTGGGCGCCGATCACCAGGGCCGGCAGCACGGCGAGGTCGTTGGGACCCCCGAGCGGGTCCAGGGGCGCCGCAACGCTCGCGTAGGCGATCGCAATCGCGAACGCCGCCGCACTCGCCTCAAGTGGGCGCCCCCGCGCCCACGCCAGCGGAATCGGGATCGCCGCCGCGAGCAGTACGTCGAGCGCGCGCGGTCCATGCAGTCCGGTCCTTGACAGCGTTGTGGCCGCGAGCGCGGTGGCGAAGGTGATCGCGACAAGCGTCAGCGCCGCGTCGAGCCACCGCGCAGAAACGAGCGTCCAGCGGCCCCGAGCCGGTCTCGCCGCGTTTCCGGCGTCGGAAGGCACGCCTGCGGCCGACAGTGCCTCCTCGACGCGCGACCGAAGCTCGGGAAGCGAGCGCTCCGCGCTCGGGACGTCCTGTCCGGAGCGCAGCTCGACCAGCAGGGCGCGCATCTGCACGAGAGTGTCGCGCGCGATCCGCTCCAGCGCCATCACCGTCCGCAGGCTCTGCGCACCGGAATGCTCACGCATCGCCTCCAGGCCTCTCAGCACGACGGTCTCGAGCTTAGTCACGATCCGCGTCCGCTCCGAAGCCAAAGCGACCGCGACCCGCTTCTCCTTGCTCTCGCGCAGTCGATCGGTCGCCTCTCGTAGACGCTCGGCCAGTTCAGCTCGAACCCGGACCAGGCGACCCAGCCCGGCGGGCGCGAGCACGAACATCGCGATGAAGAAAGCCAGCGAGGAGCCGACCGAGTAGCGGCTTGGCGGTCCGAGCGCGACGGCGAGCGCCACGCCGACCGCGGCCAGGACAAGGCCCCCGGCCAGAGCACGCGATCGCGCGTACGCACCCAGCGAGTAAGTCACGACCAGCAACGCCACGAACTGCGTCACCGCTCCCGCCTGAGGCGTCGCAGCCTCCGCGATCAGCACGGTGGGAAGCACGACCACCAGTACCGCGAACGGGTGCCGGCGCCGAACCGCGAGAGCGAGATACCCGCCTGCGGCGACCACGGCGCCGACCCGCAACACCGCCGAGGACGGCCCCGCCAGGGCGCCCGCCGCTCCCGCCGCCAACGCCACCGCCAGCGCCAGCAGCTCATCCACGTTTACCAAACGTCGGGGCGGAAAGGACGAAAGACGCGAGGGCGAGTCGGCCATTAGACGGGACGATAGAAGCCACCGCGCCCCCGCGCATCCGCCCCCGGGCGGACATCCAACTCAGTCCGCGGGTGGACAAAAGATCAACGGCCGGGCTGACGACATCCGAGGTCACCGCGCCTAGCCTCGGCGCGACAGTTGACCTCGATCGAAGGAGCCTCGCACCACATGACCTCCCCCCCTGCCACACCAGCCACACGACCACACCGGGGGCCCCAGCTTGCGCTGCTCGCCAGCGCAGTCGTGTTCGCGGCCACAGGGCTGTTCGACCTGGCCACGCATCCAAGCACCCAGCACGGCCTGCGCACCTACAAGGAGTACGTCTTCACCGCGCTGCTGATCCCGTTCGCGCTCGCCGCGCTTTGGGCGCTCACCGACCTGAACACGCTGCAACGCGGTCGCGGCGGACGACTCGCCCGCGTCGGCCTACGCATCGCCACCGTTGGGCTGCTCGCCTTCATCGTCGATGCGATCGTGACGCTCGCGAGCGCCAGCACCGACACTGCCGGGCCGCTCTACCCTCTCGCGATGCTCATCTCGCTGATCGGGATCGTGCTACTCGCCGCCGCGTCGATCCGCGCCTCAGTGCTGCCACGCTGGGCGGGTCCGGCGATCGCCATCGCTTGGGTGATCGGCGGCCCCGTCGGCGAAGGAGGCATCCTCCGCGGCACCGCACTCATCCTCGCCGCCGTATTCGGCTCCGTCGCGGTCGCGCTCCCAGACGCCTCCACCCGCTCGGGAACAGATCCAAGCGACGCGCGGGCCCGCCGGCAAGACGCGGCCGCAGCTTGACCGGCTGCGGGCATCGAGGGTGCTGGGGCTCCCAGCGTATGTTCAGGGCCCCGCCGCCCGTTGAGCGCCCTCACCTCGTAGGTCAGCTCAGAGTCGTGGCGATAGCCGTTTGGTGGATCTCTGAACGGGATCTGCGAGTTTGCCGGACAGCGGCCGATCACCGTGTCCGTGTCCGTTTCCGTCAGCCCGCTTGCCGGGCTTCTATTTCTGAGTCTCGCTCTGCTCGCCTTGATGACTGGTCTCGTGGTGGCGCGCAAGCTGCGTCGAGACGTGCTCGAGGCAGCCGCCAGCGGGCGCCGTGAGCGCTTCCGACATCTCTTGCTAGCGGGCGATAATGATGCGTTGCACGCGCTCGCGGGCGAGGTGCGGATGCGGCTGTCGGCGCAGCGGGATCTCGCGCTGGCATGCGAGGCGGTCGATCCGCTCCCCTTGCCGCGGCTCGCGCCGGGTGCATCATGCGCTGGAGCCCCTGGTGTCCGGGCTCAAGGAGCGGCTCTCGGCCCGCGATCCCGTCGTGCGCGGGCACGCGATGCTCGTCTGTGCCCGTCTGCGGCTCCCGGACGGCGACGCGCTGGTAGCCCCCCTGCTGTGCGACTGCGGTCCGGACGTCCGCGTCGCTGCCGCCGGATCGCTGGCTTGGCTGGCGACTGACGGCGCCGCGATCGCGCTGATCGGCGCCCTCGCCGACCGTGAGTTCCCACCGGAGCGGCTGTAGAGCGCCTCGGCGGGTGGGCCGCTGACGCCCTCATCGGCGAGCTTCGCGTCTCGCTGCTTGATGAGTCATCGCCGGCGCCACGCGAATGGTTGGCGCGGGCCCTAGGGTTCGCCGGCCTGGAAAAGGCCGAACCGATCCTCCTGCAACTACTGCGCGAGGGAACACCGAGGAGCGTATCTCCGCCGCTCGCGCGCTCGGGTCATGCGGCACGCCTGAGGCGGTGCAGCCGCTGACGGCGCTCGGGAAGCTCGCGGAGCCGTGCGCTGTTCCCGCACTGGCCGATCTGTTGGGCGACGGCGCCTGGTGGGTGCGCGCCAGCGCCGCGGGAGCGCTCCGCAGGCTGGGTGCCCGAGGCTACGAGGCGCTTGAGGACGCGGCGACCAATCACGGCGGCCGTTTCGCCCGCGAGCAGGCACAGGAGGCGCTGGCGCTCGAAGAGCTCGCGCGAACCCGCGCGGCGGTGATATGAGACCGCTGCTGAACATCGCGCTCGAGGTCTTCGACGGACTGATGCTGGCATACCTGCTCGTACTCGATCTGATCTACGGCGTGCTCGCCGCGATCGGGTGGCGCACGGTCAATGGATTCGTTCGACGCCGCGCCCTACGCGACTACGAGGCCGTAGCGCAGTCGCCGCTATCGCTCCCGATCTCGATCCTCGCCCCCGCTTACAACGAGGAGCCGACGATCGTCGCGTCGATCACCGCGCTGCTGGCCTGCCGGTACCAGGAATTCGAAGTGATCGTGATCAACGACGACTCCAGTATGCCGCTTATCCGCTGGTCTGCTCGATCGACGCGGATACGCTGCTCGATCCCGGCGCTCTCGCCCGCCTGGCGTGGGAGTTCCAGGCTTCGCCGGATACGGTTGCAGTCGGCGGAATCGTACGCATCATCAACGGCTCACGGGTCGAGAGCGGAAAAATCGTGGGTCGACGCTGGCGGCTACGACCCTAATACCGTGGGCGAGGACGCCGAGCTGGTGCTGCGCCTCTACCGCACACGAGCCGACCAGGGCAAGCCGTGCCGGGTCACGTTCTTCCCCGATCCGATCTGCTGGACGGAGGCTCCCTCGACGCTGCGCGTGCTCACCCGCCAACGGGTCCGGTGGCAGCGAGGCCTGATCGAGATGCTGCGCAAGCACCGTGGCATGATCGGCCGACGCCGCTACGGCGCGGTTGGACTGTTCGCGCTCCCCTACTTCACCGTCTTCGAGGCCTTCGGCCCGCTGCTCGAAGTGGTCGGGTACGCAGCCTTCGCGCTCACCCTAGCGCTCGGCATCGGCACCCCGATCTACGCCGCGATGTTCCTCGGGCTATCGCTCTCCTACGGCCTCATCCTCTCGTTCGCGACCGTACTGATGGAAGAGCGCGCGTTTCAGCGCTACCCCGGATGGCGGGACCTCTTTCAGCTCTCGGCCATGGCGATCATCGAAAACCTCGGCTACCGACAGTACCTGTCGCTGATCGGCGTCCGGGGCTGGTAGACCTACCTTCGCGGCAACTCCGGGTGGGGCGAGATGACCCGCGCAGGATTCACAGCGCTTCCGCCTGCCGTCGACATCCCAGCGCTGGTCGTGGAGCGCCTAGCGGGCGTCGCGGACTCCGTGGAGGTCGATGTCCAGGCCGGTGAGCCCGGTCTGCCCACCGGATCGCCCGATCGTCACGGTCAGCCTGTTTTCGCCACGGCCGAATACAGCGCCTGACTGCGACCTCGCGATCACCGACCCGCTGACGGGCTCACGCATCCATCGCGGGTTTCAGGAGGAGGTGGAACTCTCTCTACGTCGGGCAGAGCGCGTCGGCGGTCCGGTCTCGCTGGTCATGTTGGATCTCGACCAGCTCGGGGTCGTGAACGACAGGCCAGCAATTCGCGATCGCCGAGCTAAAACGCAACTCAGGAGCTCCCGGATGGCGCTGGCGTCCTGAGGACGTGCCTATCCGCCAGCAGCGAGCGTCTGTTTGAGTCCCGAGTCGAGATCGCGCGTGTGAAGTCCGAGCTCGGCGCGCGCCTTTTCGTCGGTCATCCAGAACGTCACACCAGTTGAAGTGCGAATCAGCTCTGAGAGGTTCGGGGGGAATCCCATCAGCCTCCCCACCACCGGCCCGATTGGGATCCCGAGCTTCATCAGGCCCGCGGGCATCTCGACCCGCGGCGGCTTGCGGCCCGAGAGCGCCGCCGTCTTGTCGACGAGGTAGCCCATCGTGGCCTTCTCTCCCGCGAGGTTGTAGCTCTCGCCGATCCTGCCCTGGTCGTGGGCGAGCAGAATTCCGTCGGCCACGTCCTCGACGTGGATGAAGTTGAAGCCAGCCTCGGGAAACATTCGCAGCTTCAATTTGCCCGTCCGAGTCTGGTCAATCATGTTGCCCAGCGCAGAGGGATCGCCCGGTCCGTACACGCCACCCGGCTGGACGATCACGAGCGGCGCGCCGACGGCAATCCGCTCCAGCGCCGCCTGATGCGCCTCGTACTTGGTCCGGTCGTAGTACGACAGGAACTCCGGAGGCTGCGGGCGCACATAGGTCTCATCGACCACCTGCCCCTTCGTGTTTCCGTACACGTTGCCCGTGGACACGTACACGATTCGGGGGACGCGGGCCTCGATCGACGCATCGAGCACGCGCTCGGTACCGCCGACATTGGTGTCCTGCATCGCGGGATGCTCAGACTTGCGAATCCCCACCTTGTATGTCGCGCCGGCGTGGAACACCGCGTCGCGGGCCTGCACCCCACGGCGGATCGCGTCGGCGTCCGAGAGGTCACCCCGATGATCTCGCAACCCAAACCCCGCAGGTCGGCGGCCTTCCTGGGCGTGCGCACGAGCACGGCCACATCGTCTCCACGCTCGCGCAGCTTGTGGACGAGATGCCGGCCGATGAACCCAGTCCCGCCTGTGACGAACGCCCGCATGCGGCGGGACTCTAACCCAGATGGTGTCCAACGGGTCCTAGCATCACCAGGATGGATCCGTCGTTGAATCCGGCCTTGGCTGAGGCTCGCTTCTGCCCGGAGTGCGGCCAGCCGGCGGAGGTGAACTTTCCCCGTCGGATCGCGTGCTCGCATTGCGGCTACTGCGCCTATTACAACCCAAAGCCGGTGGCCGGCGCGATCCCGGTCGACGGCGAGGGAAGGGTGATTCTGCTCCGCCGGGGGTTTGACCCCGGACGGGGACTTTGGACGTTTCCTGGCGGTTTCGTCGATCTCGGGGAGTCGGTCGAGGACGCTGCGCACCGAGAGACCGATGAGGAGCTTCGCCTGGCCATTGAACTCGGGTCGCTGGTGGGTGTTTATTCGCGGGCCGACGAACGGGTGGTGTTGATCGTCTACCGGGCGCTTGCCATCGGCGAGCCACAAACGACGCCGGAGGCCGTCGAGATCCGGGCGTTTACACCCGCTGAAATCCCGTGGAAGGAACTTGCATTCTGGTCAACCGCGCTGGCGCTGCGCGACGCCTTCCCCGACGTTTGAGGGAGCAAAGATATTGAGCGAGTCAACGTCACCCGAGCCGCCTGGCGACACCGGGGGCGCGAAGAACGCCCAGACCGCGGCGGCGGGACGAACGGCGTACTCGACGAGCAAGCTCGCCGTCATATACCGCGTTCATGCTCTCGCCAGGAGGTTGCCGCCACAGATCGACGCCTTCACGCGCCTCGGTGCGCGCCTCAGGCCGTGAGAAGGACGGGTCCGCTCTTGGCCACCATGATCGTGTGCTCTTCGTGAGCGGAAAGGCTGCGGTCCTCAGTGCGGATCGTCCATCCATCCCGCCCGAGGACGATCTCCGGTCCGCCCGCGGTGATCATCGGCTCGATTGTGAATACGGCACCTGCCCTGAGCACCTGATGGGCGGCCGGGGCGGGCCAGTTGTAGACAGTCGGATCCTCGTGCATCTCGCGTCCGATTCCGTGACCGGTCAGCTCGCGGATGACGTGGAAGCCGCGCGCACGTGTGGTGCGCTCGACGGCCGCCCCGACATCCCGGAGTCTCGCGCCTGGCTGGGCTGCGCGGATGCCGGCGCTCAGCGCCGCCCGCGTCGCGGCGATCAGCCGCTGCGCCTGCTCGTCCGCCGTTCCGACCGCCACGGTGGTAGCCGTGTCGGCGTGATATCCGTCGAGCTCAGCGGCTACGTCGAGCTTGACCAGCTCGCCTTCGCGCAGGCGGCGGGGCCCGGGTATGCCGTGAACTACCGGTCGACGCTCACGCAGATTGAGCCGGGGTAGCCGTAGGTCAGGATCGGCCCAGACCGGCCGCCCTGGGCTGCGAATAGATCCGCGGCGATGGCGTCGAGCTCCACGGTCGTGATCCCGGGCCGCGCGGCGCCTCGCAGAGCCTTCAACGTCGCGGCGACCAAGCGCCCCGCGCGACGTAGCCCCTCCAGCTGCTCTGGTGAATCCACGGACATGTTCTC
>JBPCMW010000084.1:0-7969 GCA_051001875.1 Solirubrobacteraceae bacterium
TCCAGCTCGCTGCCGACGGAGGATTCGCCGACCTCGAGTACTTCGAGTTCCAGGTGCAGTGCCAGCGCCGCCGCGAGCACGTCGAACCCCGGGCCCAAATTTGCCGACGAAGCGGGGACCCGCACGAGCCGCCGGCGCGCGAGCGTCATCTCAGCACTGCGTGCTCGACGGCGCTGATTTCGGGCGCGCAGGGGATCACGGCGCCCGCCTGCGCAAGCGCCGTCTGGGGATCCTTGAGCCCGTGCCCGGTGAGCACGCACACCACTCGCCGGCAGTCGTGCGTCCCGTGGGCGAGCAGGCCGGCCACGCTGGCCGCTGAGGCGGGCTCGCAGAAGATCCCCTCGCTGGCGGCCAGAAAGCGGTACGCCTCCAGAATCTGGTCGTCGGTGACAGCCTTGACGGCACCACCCGAGGAGGTCATCGCGTCCATCGCATCTTCCCAGCGAGCCGGATTTCCGATCCTGATCGCGCTGGCCACAGTCTCGGGGCGCTCCACCGGTGCCCCGTTGACCAGGGGAGCCGCGCCGGCCGCCTGGAAGCCGAGCATCCGCGGGCTTGCCCCAACCTCCCTGAAGCCCTTCCAGTAAGCGGTGATGTTGCCCGCATTGCCGACCGGGAGACAGACCGCGTCGAGTTCCCCGTCGAGCGCCTCGACCACCTCGAAGGCGGCGGTCTTCTGCCCCTCGATCCGGAAGTCGTTGACCGAGTTCACGAGCGATATCGGGTGGCGCTGAGCCAGCTCGCGGACAAGTTTCAGCGCCGCGTCGAAGTTGCCGTGGAGGGCGATCACCCTGGCTCCGTGCATCAGCGCCTGCGCGAGCTTGCCGGTCGCGATCTTGCCCTCGGGCACGATCACCGCTCCGCGCAGCCCCGCCCTGGCCGCATAGGCCGCAGCCGAGGCGGCGGTGTTGCCGGTGGAGGCACAGACGACAGCCGTCGCGCCTTCACGTACCGCCGCCGACACCGCGCAGGTCATCCCGCGATCCTTGAACGAGCCGGTGGGGTTGGCGCCCTCGAGCTTCAACCACACCTCCGCGCCGGCCCGCTCGGACAGTCGCGGCGCCAGCACGAGCGGGGTCGACCCCTCATCGAGGGAGACCACCGGATCCCCCGCCGCGAATGGAAGCCGCTCCAGATAGCGCTCGATCAGCCCAGGCATCGCCGCAGCATGTCAGAGCCGGAGCTCCGCCTACTTGGCAGACCAGATGACAAACCCGGCCACCTCTGGAAACATCCGTGTGCAGATTCATCGTGGACCCGAACGATCGACATCCGGCTGACGGCTACTTCCCCCGCGGGAGCTCATGGCTGCGCCGGGTGCACGGAGAGCGGCTGGTCGGGCTCATGTACGGCCAGCGAGCCCTGTGCATCGGGGCGTGCGCGCCGCTGAACTACGTCGGTACGAGCGAGCACTCCTACGCGCGCCTGACTCCTTTCCGGCGCCTCGCGCACACCGGCGCGGCGTTCGAGAAGATCTATTTCGGTTCGCGCGAGGAGGCTGACGAGGTTCTGGGCTACGTGCGCCGCCTGCACGAGCGCGTGACGGGAAAGCTGAGCGAGGACGCGGGGCTGACCCCGGCCGGGACGCCCTACTCGGCCCTCGATCCCAAGCTGATGCTGTGGACCGTGGCGGTGATCGCGGACTCAGCGCAGTTCTTCTACGAGCTGTTCATTCGGAGAATGACCGCAGATGAGCGTGAGTCGCTGTGGCAGGACTACATCCGCTTCGCCGAGCTGTTCGGAATGCCCCGCGACACCGCGCCGGCGACCTACGACGAATTCCGCGCCTACTGGCGGTGCCGGCTGGCCTCGGATGAGCTGTTCCTGACCGAGGAAGCCCGCTACATCGGATATGCGACGGCGTTCCAGATTCCGATGCCGCGCCATCAGCAGATGGGAAAGCGCGTCCATGACGTGATCATGCTCGGCAGCCTCCCGCCGCGCGTGCGCGATCTGTACGGCCTGCGCTTCGGCGTGGCACAGCAAGCGGCCTTCACCGCCGCCGCGAATGCGATGTGGGCGGGCCGACGGCTGACCCCCAAGCCGCTGGCGCGCGGCTACAACACGATGTCGTTCAAGATGGTCGCCCGCACCGAGAAGCAGCGGATCGAGCACGGGGAGCCGACCCCGCAGGTTCCCGTTTAGTCGCGCACGTCGAGGACGACCTTGCCGGTCGCGCCCCGGCCGTCGATCAGCTTGAGCGCCTCGGAGGTCTGCTCGAGCGGGAACCGGGCTCCGACCACCGGTCGCACACCGCCGGACTCGATCAGCTGGGAGACGGCAGCGCCGATCTCTCGAGTGCACTCGGGCTTCGCCATCACGTAGGCCCCCCACCCCGCCCCCCCCACTTCTGTGTTGGCCAGCAGCAGCCGGTTCACCCGGACCTCGGGGATCGAGCCGCCGGTGAAGCCGACGACCACCACTCGGCCGCCCTCGCGCAGCGAGCGGATGCTGTCGGTGAAGCGGTCCCCGCCGACCGGATCGAGCACGATGTCGACGCCACCGCCCGAGAGCTCCTTCGCCTCGTCCTTCCAGGCGCCATCGGAGCGGACCACCTGATCGGCGCCGGCGTCACGGGCCACGCGCTCCTTGTCGTCGCTCGAGACCACGGCGATCGTCCGCGCCCCCAGGCCCTTGGCGACCTGTAGCGATGCGGTGCCCACGCCTCCCGCGGCGCCGTGGACGAGCACCCACTCACCCTCCTGCAGGCGCCCCCGGAGCCTCAGCGCGAAGTACGCGGTGTGGTAGTTGAGGACGAGACCGGCGCCCTGGGCAAAGCTGTAGTCATCCGGCAGCTTGAAGCAGAAGAACGCCGGCGCCACCGCCACCTCCGCGAACGCTCCGAGCATGCAGAAGCCGGCCACGCGGTCGCCGGCGCTCACTCCCGCCCCCTCGGGCGCCGAGCGGACGACACCGCCGACTTCGCTGCCGGGAACGAACGGAAGCGGCGGCTTGAACTGATACTCGCCCCGGGTCTGCAGGACCTCGGGGAAGGAGACCCCGGCGGCGTGAACGTCGACCACGACGCCGCTGCCCGGCGTGAGCGGGTGCGATGGCTCAGGTTCTGGGATGTCAACGAGCTTCAGGGCCGAATCCGGGCCCGTCAGATCGATGATCTGGACGGCGCGCATCGAGCGGGACCCTAACCGAAGATCCCCCCGCCCCGCTCAGCTGGCAAGCTCCGGACAGCGATGAACGCCGCCCCGAACGCCGCCCCCCGCCCCGCCCAGCTCTCCGGGCGCCGCGTGCTGGTCACCGGCGGTTCGATGGGAATCGGCCTCGAGGTGTCGCGTGAGCTCGCGCGCCGCGACGCACGCGTCGTGGTGGCCGCACGAGGCGCGGACGGCGTGAACGAGGCGGTGGCCGGCCTCGCGGGCAGCCGACATCAGGGGCTTGTCCTGGACGTGTCAGATTCTGCGGCCTGGGAGCTCGGGATGGAGGCCATCGACGAACAGGGCCCGCTCCACGGGTTGGTCGCCGCGGCGGGCATGCTCGGCCCGATCGGTCCGCTCGAGGAGCTGCCGCCCGAAGCTTTGGTCGCGACGGTCGCGGTCAATCTCGTGGGCACGATGCTGGCGCTCAGATACTCGCTGCCGCGTCTGCGGATGACCCACGGGCGCGCGGTCACGTTCTCCGGGGGCGGGGGCACCGCGCCGCTTGCGCGCTACGACGCCTACGCCGCGTCAAAGGCGGCGGTGGTGCGGCTGACCGAGAACGTCGCCAGCTCGACAGACATCGAGGTCAACAGCGTCGCTCCCGGCTTTGTGGTCACCCGCATGCACGACGAGACGTTGAGGGCCGGGGCCGAGGCGGCGGGCGAGGCCTACCACGAGCGAACCCGCGCCCAGGTGGCGGAGGGTGGCTTCCCGGTCGGCGAGGCCGCAGCCCTGGTCTGCTTCCTGCTCTCCGATGCTGCGGCGGGCATCAGCGGGCGGCTGCTGAGCGCGCAGTGGGACCCGTGGCGTGATGCCGAGTTCCTGGATCGCCTGCGCACGGACGACAGCCTGGCCACGCTGCGACGGATCGATGGGATGTTCTTCGGTCCAATAGGCTGAGCGCCGTGACCAGCGACCACGCGCAGCGCTACTTCGACGCCACGGCCCAGATCGCCAAGGCGATCGACGGCGAGCAGGTTGACGCCATGGCTCGTGGCCTGGCCGCGGTCCGCGAGCGTTCCGGGCGACTGTTCATCCTCGGGGTGGGCGGGGGCGCGGGACACGCGTCGCACGCCGTCAACGACTTCCGGAAGCTATGCCTGATCGAGAGCTACGCGCCGACCGACAACGTCTCCGAGCTGACCGCGCGGACGAACGACGACGGCTGGGACACCGCCTTCACGGAGTGGCTGAGGGTGTCGAAGTTCTCCGAGCACGACGCGTTGCTGGTGTTCAGCGTCGGCGGCGGTTCCCGTGAGCACAACACCTCGGTCAACCTCGTGAACGCGATCGAGCACGGCCGTGAGATCGGTGCGTCGATCTATGGGATCGTCGGCTCCCCGGACGGGACCCTGGCCAAGCTGGCCGACGTGGCGATCGTCGTGTCGACTCCGCCTGAGTTGAAGACTCCGCTCGTCGAGTCCTTCCAGGCGGTGGTGTGGCACGGGCTGGTCTCGCACCCGGAACTCGCGGCGCGTCAGGGGCATTGGGAATCGCTGGCGCAGGCTGCCGGCGGGTGAGCGGGGCTCGCGCCGCGTTCGTCGACCGGGACGGAGTGGTCAACGAGCTCGTTCCGGATCGGCTCAGCGGGCTGCCGGAGTCGCCGTTGCGCGTCGAGGATGTGGCCCTGGTCCCGGGCGCAGCAGCGGCGCTCAACCGACTTCAGGCCGCCGGCTGGCTGCTGATCGGCGTCTCCAATCAGCCCGCTGCGGCGAAGGGCAAGGTGAGCGTGGAACAGCTTCAGACGGTCCAGGCCCGGGTGCTTCAGTTGTTGCGCGGTGAGGGCGTCACGTTCGACGCGTTCAGGTTGTGTCTGCACCACCCGGACGGCGTGGTGGCGGAGCTGTGCGGACCCTGCGACTGTCGCAAGCCCGCGCCAGGGATGCTGCTCGACGCAGGACGGAGCCTGGCGGTGGACTTCGCCCGCTCCTGGATGATCGGGGATACCGACTCGGACGTGGTTGCAGGGCGCTCGGCGGGCTGCAAAACTGTGCTCGTTGAGCATCAGGGGAGCCTCCACAAACGAGGCCGGGGCGCAACTCCAGACGCGGTTGTGCCGGATCTGCTTACAGCAACGGACATTGTCCTGCGACCCGACGGAGTAAATTGAACGCCGTGAGGGAAGAGCTGAATGTGAAGATCTTCGCCGACGGCGCCGATCTCGACAGCATCCTCGCGCTCTCCGCCGATCGGCGGATCGCGGGTTTCACCACCAACCCGACCCTGATGTGGAAGGCCGGGTTGACCGACTACGAGGAGTTCGCCAAGCGACTGCTTGAGGGCATCACGCAGCATCCGATTTCGTTCGAGGTGTTCGCCGACGACGCACCGGAGATGCGCCGGCAGGCGCTCAAGATCGCGGAGTGGGGCGAGAACGTGTACGTCAAGATCCCGGTTTCGACCACCGGTGGCGAGTCGATGGCGCCGCTGGTCCGCGATCTGTCGGAGCGCGGGGTCAAGGTCAATGTCACCGCGCTGTTCACCACCGCGCAGGTCGAGCTCATCACCGAGGCGGTCAAGGACGGAGCGCCGTCCTACATCTCGGTGTTCGCGGGTCGAATCGCAGATGCCGGCATCGATCCCGTCCCGATCATGGAGCGATCGGTTGACATCATGGTCGAGGCGCCGCGGTCTGAGCTGATCTGGGCCTCGCCGCGCGAGGTCCTCAACATCGTCCAGGCCGACCAGATCGGCTGTCACGTCATCACGGTCACGCACGACCTGCTCAAGAAGCTCGACCTGCTCGGCAAGGACCTGGACCAGTACTCGCTGGAGACCGTGCAGATGTTCCACCGCGACGCCGTCGCCGCGGGCTTCTGCTTATAGCCGTCGATGCGGCGAGCATGCATCACCGGCGGAGCCGGATTCATCGGCTCGAATCTCGCTGACCGGCTCCGCGCCGAGGACGTCGAGGTGATCATCGTCGACGACTTTCGCGCCGGTCGCCGGGAATTCGTCGACGAGCTGCTGGTCGACCCGGCGGTCACGCTGTGTGAGGGGGACGTGCTCGATCAGCCGCTGCTCGAGCGGGCATTCAAGGGTTGTGACTGGGTGTTCCACCTGCAGGCCAACGCCGACGTGCGCCACGGCCTCGAGCACCCACGCAGAGACCTGGAGCAGAACACAACCGCCACCGCCAACGTACTCGAGGCGATGCGCAGCGTCGGCGTCTCGAAGATCGCGTTCTCGTCAACCGGTTCCGTGTACGGCGAGCCGGAGGTGTTTCCGACCCCCGAGGACGCGCCCTTCCCGATCCAGACCTCTCTGTACGCGGCCTCGAAGCTGGCCGGTGAGGGGATGATCGGAGCCTACGCCCACGGTTTTGGTTTCACCGGGCTCGCATTCCGGTTCGTCTCGATCCTGGGCGAGCGCTACACCCACGGCCACGTCTACGACTTCTACCGCGCGCTCAAGCGCGACCCGACGCGTCTGCGGGTCCTCGGCGACGGTCGCCAGGAGAAGTCATACCTGTATGTGCAGGACTGCGCCGCGGCGATGTTGACCGCGGCCCGGGAGCACGAGGGACGCCCTGGCGAACTCGACGTCTACAACCTCGGCACCGACGAGACCGTGGTGGTCAACGACTCGATCGCCATCATCTGTGCACACCTCGGACTCCAGCCCGCGCTCGACTACACGGGCGGCAAGCGCGGATGGCCGGGCGACAGCCCCCTGATCCACCTCGACTGTGCCCGGATCCGCGCGCTCGGGTGGTCGCCCACCCTGAACATCCACGACGCGATCGTGCGCACGCTGGAATGGTTCGACGCGAACCCGTACTCCTGGCGTGACACCGTCGCCCCGGAGGCGGGAGTGACATGAGCGTGATCTTCAGCCGAGCACCGCTGCGCATCTCATTGGGCGGCGGCGGCACGGACCTGCCCTCCTACTACGCCGATCACGGGGGGTTCCTCGTCGCCGGCGCAATCGACAAGTACATCTACATGCTGATGCACACCGTGTTCCAGCGCCGCTACAAGATGAAGTACTCAGATACCGAGGAGGTTGACGAGGTCTCGGAGATCTCCCATCCGATTTTGCGGGAGACGCTCCTGCGCCACTGGCGAGGCAATCCGCTGGAGATCGCCTCCGTCGCCGACGTCCCGGCAGGCACAGGGATGGGCTCCTCGGGCGCGTTCACGGTCGCGCTGCTGAAAGGCCTCGCGCACGCACGACGGACCTCGATCACCCAGGGAGCCCTGGCCGAAGCGGCTTGCGAAATCGAGATCGACGTGCTGCACGAGCCATGCGGAAAGCAGGATCCGTACGTCGCCGCTCACGGCGGGATCTGCGCCTACAGGTTCGAGCCCGGCGGGGGAGTCAGCGTCGAGCCGCTGGAGCTCTCAGCCGAGTCGCTGCGCTCCCTGCGCGAGCAGTTGCTGCTGTTTTACACCGGGGAAGCCCGGAGTGCCTCGACCGTGCTCTTAGACCAGGATCAGCGGACGAAATCCGGAGACGAGGAGATGCTCGAGAATCTCCACCGGACCAAGGAGCTGGGAAGGCAGAGCCGGGAGCTGCTGCTGTCCGGCGATCTCTTCGCCTACGCCGAGCTGATGCACGAGCACTGGCTCAACAAGCGCAAGCGCTCACCCGGCATGGCGAGCGGACGGATCGACGAGCTCTATACGCTCGCCCGCCGCAGCGGCGTCGTCGGCGGCAAGCTCGTGGGCGCCGGCGGCGGCGGCTTCCTGCTCGTCTACGCGAGTAACCCGGCCGACACCCGCCAGGCGATGGCCGCGGCCGGGGCGATGGAGCTGCCGTTCGACTTCGAGTTCGTCGGGGCGTACTCGACCGAGTATGCGTGAGGCCCACTC